>CBFDCY010000111.1:0-3746 GCA_965603425.1 uncultured Dehalococcoidia bacterium
TTCAGGTTCTCCCCGGGGCAGCCGATAAACATGGGCAGGCCGGCACCCGTCCCCAGAAAAACAGCGTTATAGCCGTCCTTGAGCAGCTCGTCAATGGTTACCAGCTTGCCGACAACCGAGTCGAGCTTTATTTCCACGCCCAGCGAGGCGACGTATTTCACTTCACCCTGTACGATGGCTTTGGGCAATCTGAATTCGGGAATGCCGTACATCAGCACACCGCCGGCCACGTGCAGCGCCTCGAAGATGGTCACCGCGTGCCCCATTCTGACCAGGTCAGCGGCAGCAGTGAGTCCGGCCGGCCCGGAGCCGACCACGGCCACCTTCCGGCCGCTCGATGGGGCCGGCTTTACCGGCTGAATACCCATGTGCTCCCGCTCCCAGTCGGCCACGTAGCGCTCCAGGCGCCCGATGGCGACCTGCCCGCCTTTTTTGGCCAGCGAGCAGACCTCCTCGCACTGCGTCTCCTGAGGGCAGACCCGCCCGCAGATTCCGGGCAGGGCATTTTTGCTCTTCAGTATGCGGACCGCTTCCTCCATCTTTTTATCGCGCAGAGCGAGGATGAATTCGGGGATATCCACCTGCACCGGACAGCCGGCTTTGCAGGGCTGCTTGGGACACTGGATGCAGCGCTGCGCTTCTTCCAGCGCCTGCTCCCAGCTGTAGCCCAGCGCTACCTCATTGTAGTTCTTTGCCCGCACCCCGGGATCCTGCCGGGGCATTTCCATACGGTTCAGATTAAGCGGCGTCATGGCTATTTCTTACCTCCGGTCTTTGACTTATCTGCCTCATCGCACTGACACTGCCATTGCTCCAGGGAACGTTTTTCCTCGTCCAGATAGGTTTTCTGCCTCGCCAGAAGCAGGTCCCAGTCCACCTGGTGGCCGTCAAAATCAGGGCCGTCCACACAGGCGAAGCGGGTGACCCCACCCACCGAAACCCGGCAGCAGCCGCACATGCCGGTGCCGTCCACCATAATCGGGTTCAGGCTGACGACGGTACTCACCTCGAAGGGCTTGGTGGTGAGGGCGCAGAACTTCATCATTATGCTCGGGCCGATGGCGATGACCCGGTCAAGTTTATCTTTGCCCTCCAGCAGTTCCTTCAACGGTTCGGTAACCAGCCCCTTGCGGCCGTACGAGCCGTCATCAGTGGTCACGATAAGCTCATCGCTGACACCGCGCAGTTCGTCTTCCCAGAAAAGCAGTTCTTTATTGCGTGCCCCCAGTATGGAGATTACCCTGTTGCCCGCCTGTTGCAAGGCCCTGGCAATGGGCATGATCACGGCCACGGCGAAACCGCCGGATACACAGCAGACGGTGCCGAACTTTTCGATTTCCGTTGGCTTGCCCAGCGGCCCGACGAAATCGGCAATGGCATCGCCGGTGCCCAGTGTAGCCAGCCGCCGCGTCGTTGTCCCCACTTCCATGCAGACCACGGTCACGCTGCCTTCCTTCTCGTCCCAGTCAGCCACCGTCAGGGGAATGCGTTCTCCCTTTTCATCAATGCGGATGACGACGAACTGGCCGGGCCTGGCTTTCAAGGCCACTTCCGGAGCCTCGAACTTGTAGAGGTGAATATTGGGGGTCAGGTCCTGTCGCTTTAATATTTTGTACATCTACTCCGATACCTCTCTGAATTTCAGCTTTCACCGCTGTTAATTGGTTACAGAATTCAGTAATGGGCAAAAGAAAGCTACCTCCCGAATGTCTAAAGGAGATAGCTATCCCCTGCCCTGGTCTTTATGAAAAGCGTTTTTTGCACCGCCTAAACTTTAGCACTAAACCATCCACCAGTTCAAGCTTTTGATTATAAATCCCCCTTAAGTAGTTAATCCCTCTATATCTCCCTTTAATAAAGGGAGACTCTGCGTTTCCCCCTTTTCCAAAGGGGGACCAAGGGGGATTTAAACAGGGGAGGAAAAAGGAAGAGGGGCGAAAGTCCCTCTTAAACTGCCTCTTTTTAAATTAAGTATAATAAGTTACAATTTCAGTGGAAAGGTTCGGTTTGTTGACGTAAATGATTTGGATACGAGTTTCCCAATGGGCAATCCGCATAATCTTAGTAGCTTCCTTTATTGGAATCTTGGTCGTAGCTCTACTCCCAGGACTCACTATCGAATCACGTATTAATTCTATTGGTGTAGCCCTCCAAATAGCTGGTGTCGCTCTCGCAATACCTGAGTTAGCCTATCGATTGAGTAATAAACCTGCAAGTGATTTGATAATCTGGGCCGAGACATTCATGCCCTTGTGGAGGATTCTCGGTAAGATACGTATAGTCAAAAACCTTGAGCAATTATCTATTGTTCTGTCAATAAAGGGGGTTGTTTTAATATTTGCCGGATTGGTTATGCAATACTTAGCTGCCTATTTCAACTAACATTAATAAATGGGGTGAGCTTTACTGAGAGGGAGCGTAATCCCTCTTGAATACTTACTCCCTCTTCCCTTAAGAAATCCCCCTTAATCCCCCTTTACAAAAGGAGGAAACCAGGCGTCTCCCTTTATGAAAGGGAGATAGAGGGGGATTCTCGCGGGGGAGGAAAAAGAGAAGAGGGGCTTAACCCCCCCTTCTGCCTAATATTAACTCTGTAGGAGGTCAAGGAGATATGCCAATATCAAGGTTCGCTGGAAAAGCTCAAACTGTATCAGGATGGATTGAAGGTGAAGCTCTCGGAATTACGCTGCCGCATGAGCACCTGATTAGTGATGCCGGCTTCAACTTTTCCGAGCCGGAAGACGCCGGTGAAAAGGCCCTGGCCTATAAACCGGTCGGTATGGAAATCAGCAGCTGGCTCAGGTACCATCCTTCCGAAAACCTGGAGAACTGCCAGCTGCTTGACGAGCAGGAAGCCATAGATGAGGCCCTGCTCTTTAAAAAGGCCGGCGGAAGAACCATCGTGGATGCTTCCAGCATTGGTATCGGCCGCAACCCCGAGGCGTTAGCGCGCATTGCCAAAGCTACAGGCCTCAATATAATCATGGGGTCAGGCTATATGGTCCACCGCTGCCAGCCTCCCGATATGTCGGACAGGACTGAAGAGGAAATCGCAGAGGAAATTGTGCGGGATGTTAATATCGGGGTGGGTGATACGGGGATACGTGCCGGATTAATAGGGGAAATCGGCGCCTCGTGGCCCCTGCATGACAACGAAAGGAAGTCAATCCGTGCCGCGGCCCGTGCTCAGCAAATGACCGGCGCGCCGCTGAACATACATCCCGGCCGCATAAATAACAAATCGGTACTGGAGATAGTTGAAATACTGGGGGACGCCGGGGCGGATTTATCCCGTACCGCCATGAGCCATACCGAATTAAGAATCCGTGACCATGACGTGCGTTGCCAGGTCGCAAAGGCAGGGTGCTATATCGAATACGATTCTTTCGGGTGGGAAGGCCATGTTCCTTTATCTCTTTACCGGCATACTGACATGAACCTTCCAAATGACATACAGCGTATTCATGAAATCATGCAGCTCATTGAAGAGGGGTATCTTGACCGAATTCTAATATCTCAAGATATCTGGCTCAAGTCCTGGCGCACCCTTTATGGCGGCTGGGGATATGCTCACATTTCTAAATACGTAACACCTGCGATGTTGAGAGAAGGTATGAGCCAGGAACAGATAAATACGATTATGGTTGAAAATCCAAAACGGTTACTCTGCTTCGTTTGAGATTTAAAGAGAAGAGGGTAGGTCACTATTAAAAATCCCCCTGTATCCCCCTTTTAAAAGGGGGAAC
>CBFDCY010000112.1:0-3725 GCA_965603425.1 uncultured Dehalococcoidia bacterium
CTTTACATAATGTATCTATTCTGGCGCCGGCTATAATGGAAAGAACAAGCTGACCCGGTTTAATCTGACCGGTCAGTCCAGGCATCACCTCGGGCAGATTTTGTGGTTTTATCGCCAGAATTATAATGTCACCCTTGGTCGCGGCGTCGCGATTGCTTTCCGTAGCGGATACCCGGTAGGTCTGCTTCAAGTGCTGGCGGCGTTCATCTTTAGCATCGCTGACCCAGATGGCCTGTGGAGTGCTCAGGCCGCGATTAAGAACGGCGGCCAGTATTGCCTCCCCCATCGCCCCACCGCCTATAAAAGCTATTTTCATGGTATCCATGTCTTTTACTCCTACTGCACGACGAAGTTTACCAGCCTGCCGGGCACGTAAATTCTCTTCCGGACTTTCTTTCCTTCCAGATAGGCGTTGGCTTTAATGGCTTTCTCCTGAAGAATCTGCGGCAGTTCGTCCTCGGTTATGGAAACAGGTACGGTGATGCGGTCGCGGAGCTTGCCGTTTACCTGTACCACCAGCGTTATTTCCTCGTCTTTGGCCAGCTTCTCGTCCCACTGTGGCCAGAGCTGGTTGTGGATACTGTACTGGCGTTTCGTTCTCTCCCAGAGTTCTTCGGTGAGGTGGGGGGCGGTGGGCGCCAGGAGTCGAAGCAGGATATCTATTGACTCTTGCCAGGCTGAGGTGCTGATGGCGCCTGTTTCCTTTACTTTTGCCAGGTAGTTGGTGAATTCCATGAGCGCGGAGAGCATCGTGTTAAAGCGAAGCTTTTCCAGGTCCTGAGTTACCCGCCGGATGGTCTGATGAGTAAAGCGAGACAACTCTCTCTCCTCTGTCTGGGTGCGGTCAGGCGCGGCTTTTTCATCAGGCTTATACCCATCAAGCGCCAGCTGCCATATCCGGTTCAGCCAGCGGCTGATACCGCTGATGCTGCTGTCATTCCATTCGCCACCCTGCTCCCAGGGAGCCAGGAACATGAGGTAGGCTCGAACCGCGTCCGCGCCCAGCTCGGACACGTACTCGTCGGGGGTAATCACATTGCCCAGCGATTTGCTCATCTTCTGCTTCTCGGCAATGATAATTCCCTGATTGAACAGGCGAGTGAACGGTTCATCGAAGTCGACCAGACCGATGTCGCGCAGTGCCTTGATAAAGAAACGGGAATAGAAGAGATGCATCACGGCATGCTCTGCCCCGCCGGTGTAGAGGTCGACCGGCATCCAGAATTTATTCTTGTGGTCATCAAAGGGAGCGCGGTCACTGCCGGGGCTGGTATAGCGTATGAAGTACCATGAAGAACACATGAAGGTATCCATGGTGTCCGTCTCGCGCCTGCCCGGCCCGCCACAGCGTGGGCAGGTGGTGTTGACAAACTGCTCGTGGTATTTGAGCGGCGATTCACCGGTCGGTTTGAACTCGGCATCTTCGGGCAGCAGTACCGGCAGGTCTGCCTCGGGAACGGGGACAATGCCGCATTTATCGCAGTAAATCATGGGGATGGGGGCACCCCAGTAGCGCTGGCGCGAGATTAGCCAGTCCCGTAATCGGTAGCTGGTGGTCCGCCTGCCCCAGCCCTTTTCCTCTAGAAAATCTGAGATAGCCTCAATGCCCTGCTTGCTGGGTAGGCCGTTGAACTGCCCTGAGTTCACCAGAGTTCCTTCCTCAATATAGGCTTCTTCCAGTTCCTCGCCCTGCCAGTCCGGCGGTGAAATCACCACGCGTATGGGGATATCGTACTTTTTGGCGAAGAGGAAATCACGCTCGTCGTGAGCTGGCACGCCCATCACTGCTCCCGTGCCGTAGCTTAAAAGCACGTAGTCGGCAATCCAGATGGGAACCTTCTCCCCGGTCAGGTGGTTGGTGCAGTACGACCCGATAAAGATGCCGTCTTTTTCTTTCTCAGTGGACAGTCTCTCTATCTCGCTTAAACGTCTTGACCTCTCGATGTAGGCGTCAACCTCGGCTTTTTTCTCCGGTGTGGTCAGCATGGAGACCAGCGGGTGCTCGGGCGCGAACACCATGAAGGTAACGCCGTAGGTGGTGTCCGGACGGGTGGTAAACACCCGGATTTCTTTTTCTGGCGTGCCCGGGTGGTCGAGGGTGAAGGATATCTCCGTTCCTTCGCTGCGGCCTATCCAGTTTCGCTGCATAATCCGTATGCGCTCCGGCCAGTCAATACCGTCGAAGCTCAACATTTCATCGGCATATCTGGTGATGCGGAAGAACCATTGCTCGAGGTCGCGGCGGGTAACCGCGGTACCGCAGCGATCGCAAAAGCCGGTGCCCACCACCTGCTCGTTGGCGAGCACCGTCTGGCACTTGGGGCACCAGTTCACCGGCGCTTTGCCCCGATAGGCCAGGCCGGCTTCGTACAGCTTCAGGAAAAACCACTCCGTCCATTTGTAGTACTCGGGCAGGCAGGTGACCACTTCCCGGCTCCAATCGTATATAGCGCCGATGCTGCGGAGCTGACGGCGCATGTTCTCAACATTCTGCATCGTCCAGGTGAAAGGGTGAATACCGCGCTTGATAGCGGCGTTCTCGGCGGGGAGGCCGAAGGCATCAAAACCCATAGGGTGAAGCACGTTATAACCCTGCAAGCGCTTGAAACGGGCGTGGACGTCTGAAGGCGCCATGGCATACCAGTGCCCGATGTGAAGGTCGCCGGACGTGTAGGGAAACATGGTCAACGCGTAGTATTTCGGCCTCGGGTCATCGTCGCTGACCTGATAGAGCCGGTCCTTATCCCAGCGCTGTTGCCATTTCCTCTCGATTTCCTGCGGGTTGTACCTGTTTATCATGCAGTCTCCGTTGCCAGAGCGCTATCCAAGCGCCTGAACAGGCAGTGAATGAATCAAAGAAAGGAAGTGGTGTGAAAAGAGGGGTGTTAACCCCTCTCAAAAAGCGCTCCTCCCTTGTAGTTCACCACATTAGTCTAGCTTAATTGACTGAGGCTCGTCAACAAGCCAGCCTTCGGCCAGAGGAGGAGTTCTAAAAAGCAGAGAGACTGGATACTCACACGTAAGCTATCCAGTCCCCCTTATATTTCGACGTCGAAATTTAAGTTAATTTAAGCTTTTCCAATTCGGAACATTTTGGTGCCGCAGGAAGGACATACACCCTGAGTGGCTGGCTTGCCATTCTTCATGGTGATTGACTTGGCGTCTTTCATTTCCTTCTTGGCGCGACACTTCACACAATATGCCTGCATGACTACCCTCCTTTTAAGTTTACTAGGATTAGTAGCAAGGATAAACTATTCCTGTCTTGTTGTCAATAGCCATAAAGGTTAAAAAGGAATGAATTTGAGCGTCATATGACAAAATATTTCACAGACTGGCCTCATTTCTTATCCAGCCTTTTTCCTCTGGCTTTATACTTGTCCGCAGACAACTGATTTCGTTGAATGCGAACATTGCTCAATAAACGAAATATCAACTATAATTATTGGATTCGAGGTGAAAAGTGACGTTGAGAACCATTCTTATAGCCATCGGGGCTATTATTTTTATTCTTATAGTGATGGGGAAGGATTGAGCGTTGCGGACTCTCTGGCGATTTACTGATAAACTCTTTTACGGATGGGTGATAGTTGCCGTTTTCCTGGTAATTGGCACCACGCTTTACGGCGTACATTTCTCCTTCGGCGTGTTTTTCAAGTCGATTGAAGCTGAATTTGACCTCACCAGGGCATCAACCTCATCTATCCTTTCGGTGAATATGTTAC
>CBFDCY010000113.1:0-3665 GCA_965603425.1 uncultured Dehalococcoidia bacterium
TGTACGTCGTCTTTGTAACGCTGGCGGCTATGGGCTGGAAAGCAATCTTTCCCTTGTACGGCTAGCGTCGTTCCCTGATTTTCAGAAGCAGCAATGAGCCTGCTACAAAATAGGCGAAACACGCCCCCAGCATCACCTGATAGCCCAGTCCAGCGCCATAATGGTTGAAATAGTCAATCACCGGTCCGATGAGGCGGGCCAAGGCCGCACCGCCGGCGGTCGCCAGGTTGGTCAGGCCGAGATAGCGCGCTTCCTCACCGCCGGGCACAAGGTCGGTGGCCAGAGCCCAGTCGGAGCTCATGAAAGCCCCGGCGCCGATGCCAATAATGACCCCGCCGGCAATGATGATGCCGTAGCCAGTGGCGAAAAAGATAACCAGTACCCCGGCGGCACTCAGAAGGCCGGAGGTGATGACCACTGGGCGGCGTCCGATTTTATCGGAAAGCCTTCCTGCGGGATAAACGGCAACGAGCATCCCGACACCCGCGGCAATGAGCAGGTCGGCGGTGGCCGTTGCCGGGTTGACCAGGCCAACCACGTCTCTCAAGTAAAAGAGAGCGAACGTCTGGATGGTCGCCAGCGCCATGAAAACAAAAAGGCGCGAGACAAGGAAGATAATGAAATCTTGGTCTTGCTTGACGTCAAACCTGAAACTACGGAAAAAGGTTTGCCATATGGGAGACTCATCTGTAGCTTTTCTGCCGGGCGGCTCCTTCACCATTATTACCGTGGCCAGCATGGCTCCCAGAAGAACAGCTGCCAGCACCCCAAGCGCGAGCCAGAGCCACAGAGCGCCCTCGCCGGGGGCATAGTTCCCCATGAAATAGCCGATGAGCCTTACCAGGGTGATGCCGCCGATTATTTCGAGCAGGCTTTTAACACCGGAGGCAAGTCCTTTCCTGTCCTGAGGGACAAGGTCGGGGATGAATGCCTGGTATGGGCCCTGTGCCGTGTTACTGGTTACC
Organism: uncultured Dehalococcoidia bacterium; assembly: GCA_965603425.1. Taxonomy (GTDB): domain Bacteria; phylum Chloroflexota; class Dehalococcoidia; order Dehalococcoidales; family RBG-16-60-22; genus E44-bin89. The sequence continues at coordinate 966 of CBFDCY010000113.1, forward strand.
TGCAGAAGGCAGTAGATAATGAACAGGGCAATATAACTCTGGAAAAGGCCTATTCCCGGCAGCAGCAGGATACCGAGCAGGCTGCCTATTAAAATATAAGGGCGCCTGCGGCCCCATTTGAACCCGTAGCGGTCGCTTATCGCACCGGCTATTGGCTGGGCAATCATCGCCAGGAGCAGGCCGACGAAAGTGAGCAGACCGAGGCGGGTATTTTTTTCCGTCTCAGATACCATGTCCAGCAGCCGAAGCGGCAGCACAATACTGTGCAAGCTGCTCCAGAGGGCGGCCAGGGCAAAGCCAAAGACGGTTATCTTAACGTAATCAAAGCGCTTGAAGTTATCTTTCACTGTTCTAAAGCATAACAGAGCGGGTAGCGACAGGCAATCGTTGTTGCAGTTGACATAATATAGATATCAAGGAGGTAACTTTATCAAGTCTGTTTCACGTTGTATAATCAGGGACATAATGGGACGACAGCCGCTGGTCGAGGAAATATATACCCCATTAACTGTCTCTCAGGTCTTCCACGCTTTCAAAGACCATCCTTATAGCTGTTTCATGGACAGCGGTATGGACCCGGGAAGGCTGGGGCGTTATTCATTCATCAGCAGCAATCCTTTTCTCGTTCTCAAGAGCCGTGGCGATGAAGTGGTGCTCTTAAGGGGTGATAAAAAAGAGGTCAGGCATGGCAACCCTTTTGACGTCGTCGGGGAATTGCTGGACAAGTATTATCTTGATGGCTGTCCATCTGACATACCTTTTGCCGGTGGCGCGATTGGCTATTTCAGCTATGACCTCTGCCATTTCATCGAGAGCCTGCCGACTACGGCTGTTGACGACCTGCAGCTCCCGGAATGTTATCTGGCCTTCTACGACGCCGCTGTTGTCGTTGACCACGGCAAAGAAAAAACTTACCTGGTAGCCACCGGATTCCCTGAGCTGGAAGAAGAAAAAAGGATAAAGAAAGCCGGGGAAACACTGAGGCATTTAAGGAGCCTCTTAGCCGATTCCGTCCGGTTTCACGAAGAACCAGCGCGCGATTTTATTGATGAAGGCACCGTGCTGAAATCAAATTTTTCCCGGGAGGAATACCTCAGGGCAGTGGCGAGAGCCCGCGAATACATATGTGCCGGCGATATATTCCAGGTTAACCTGTCTCAGCGCTTTGAAGCCGACCTGAATGTTTCGCCCTACGAGCTACATCAGCGGCTGCGCCGCATAAACCCGGCCCCATTTGCCTCCTACCTCAACTTTCAAGACGTGAGCATTGTTGGGGCCTCGCCGGAGCGATTTCTCAAGGTTCAGGGCGACTGGGTGGAGACCCGTCCCATCAAGGGAACGCGCCCGAGAGGTAAGACGGAAACGGAAGATAAAGCCCTGGCACAGGAATTGCTCTCCAGTGAGAAGGATCGCGCGGAAAATATAATGATTGTCGACCTTGAGCGCAACGATATCGGCCGGGTATGCCGCTACGGCACGGTTAGAGTAACCGAAACGGCGATTCTGGAGACGTTTCCCACCGTTTTTCACCTGACATCGACCGTTGTTGGCAGACTGTCTCCGGACAAAGGGCGGTTTGACCTGCTGAAGGCCACGTTTCCCGGCGGTTCCATCACTGGCGCGCCGAAAGTGAGGGCCATGGAAATCATCGACGAGCTGGAGCCCACCAGACGCAGTGTCTATACCGGCTCGATTGGCTATATGAGCTTCGCCGGTGGCATGGACTTGAACATCGTTATCCGGACAATCATAGTAAAGAATGGCCGGGCTTATTTTCAGGTGGGCGGCGGCATTGTCTATGATTCCGAACCAGAGGCGGAGTATCAGGAAACCCTGGACAAAGGGAAAGCGCTCATCCAAGCGCTCAGATTATCCCCGCAGGTGGCGGTGGAGGCAGCGCCGTGATTCTGGTCATCGATAACTACGATTCATTCACCTACAACCTGGTCCAATACCTGGGGGAGTTGGGCTGGGGGCCTGTGGTCTATCGCAACGACCGCATCACGCTGGAACGGGTTCAGGACATGGCGCCAAGCCATATTATCATCTCACCCGGTCCCTGCACACCTCTGGAGGCAGGCATTTCCAACGATGTCGTCAGGCACTTCCGGGGTAAAATTCCTATTCTGGGAGTGTGCCTGGGACACCAGTGCATCGGGCACGTGTACGGCGGTATAATCCAGCGGGCCATAGTCCCGGTGCACGGTAAAACCTCACCCATCTACCACGATGGCGATACCGTCTTCAAAGGACTGCCATCACCTCTGGTTGGGGGTAGATATCACTCGCTGGTGGTTGGTGTCGAGAGTATACCTGTTTCACTTGAAGTTTCGGCCCGGACCGAAGAGGGAGAGATAATGGGGGTGAGAAACCGGGAGGACGTGGTGGAGGGTATCCAGTTTCACCCGGAATCCATCCTCACCGAGAAGGGTTACGATATTCTGGCCAATTTTCTGAGCTTGCCCGGACCTCTACGGGTGGCGGGGAAAGAGAACTGATGGAGGAACTCGTTTACCTTAACGGCTCTCTGATACCCCGTTCCGAAGCCAAAGTATCGGCGTTTGATCACGGTTTTCTCTACGGCTATGGCCTGTTCGAGACTATGCGTGCCTATAATGGAAAGATATTTCTGCTGGACAGGCACCTGAAGAGGCTGTTTGAATCGGCGGAGCTGCTCGGGCTGGACGGCGCGCTGGCTGG
>CBFDCY010000114.1:0-3639 GCA_965603425.1 uncultured Dehalococcoidia bacterium
TGGCTCACCGCCAGGCTGAGCAGGTGCTCGTAGACGGCAATGGTAGCCCTGTCCCCGGAGTTAATATAGATGGTTGATGTTGGCTTCTCCGGCTCCGGTGCTGGTTGCTCGGGGGTGGGAAAAGTGCCAAAGTCCTGACAGCCGGTTGTGGTTATAACCATGGCTAAGAGCATGATGATTACCGTAAGTGATGCATAACGTCTTCTGAGCCAGCGCCTCATTCTCTCCTCCCGACTAATTATCTTATATTTCCGTCCTTCTCGGACGGTACTGAATAGCTTCCGCGACATGGTTAGCTTTAATTATAGCAGAATCTTCCAGGTCAGCGATAGTCCGGGCCAGTTTGAGGACGCGGTGGAACGCCCGCGCCGAAAGGTAAAGCTGCTTCATGGCTGCCTTCAGCAGGCCCTGGGCGGCCTCTTCCACCTGGCAGAAACCCCGGATTTCGGATGGCGTCATGTCGGCGTTGCCGGTGAGGCGTGTCCCCCGGAACCGCTCCAGCTGAAGGGAGCGGGCGGCGTTGACCCGGGACTGGACGGTTGTTGATGGTTCTCCCAGTCGGTCGTCGGCAAGTTTCTCATAGTCGATGTGCGGCACCTCGATGAAAAATGTCCACCCGGTCTATGAAAGGGCCGCTGATACGCCGCTGGTAGCGTGACACCAGGCCTGGGGAGCAGGTGCACTTGCGAAACGGGTCACCGTAGTAGCCGCAGGGACAGGGGTTCATGGCGCCGACCAGCATGAAATTGGCGGGAAAGGTAACCCGCCCCTGTGCCCGGCTGATGGTCACCACCTTATCTTCAAGCGGCTGGCGCAGCACCTCCAGCAGGGAATGGCCGAACTCGGGCAGCTCATCAAGAAAGAGCACGCCGCGGTGGCTGAGGCTGATTTCACCCGGCCTGGGCCAGTGCCCGCCGCCGACGAGGCCGGCGTGGGAGATGGTGAAGTGTGGGGAGCGGAAAGGCCTCTGCCTTATCATGGGGGTATCTGTTGGCAGCAGCCCGCTCACACTGTAAATTTTGGTGACCTCCACTGCTTCCTCTCCGGTCATCGGTGGCAGTATTGAGGGGAGCGCTCGTGCCAGCAAGGTCTTGCCGCTGCCCGGCGGGCCGTTCATAATAACGTTGTGGCCACCGGCGGCGGCCACCTCCAGAGCCCGTTTCACATGTTCCTGTCCCTTGATATCCGCCAGGTCGGTAACGGGCGCGACCGGCTGATTAAGAGTAAGGTCGGTTTCATCAGCCTTGTATTCCGTAATGGTGATTTCACCCTGAAGATAGCCGACCAGTTGCAACAGTGAAGCGACGGGTATTATTTTCGCCCCTTCAATCATGGAGGCCTCTCTGGCGTCAACCTCAGGCACAACGATGGTATCGAAGTTTTCCTCTCTGGCCAGAGCCACCATGGGCAGGATGCCGTGGGTGTGGCGCAGGCTGCCGTCGAGAGATAGCTCACCGAGGAAGATGGCGCGGGAACTGTCAGTGCTTACCTGCTCGGAGCTGAGCAGAATGCCTACGGCTATGGGCAGGTCATATGAAGGGCCGGCTTTTTTCAGGTCGGCCGGGGCCAGGTTCACCACGATGCGTTTCATCGGGAAATTGAACCCGGAGTTGCGGATGGCGGCGCGGACGCGCTCCTTGGCTTCCTGGACGGCGGCATCGGGCAGGCCGACAACGGTCATGGCTGGCAGGCCGCTGGAAATGTCCACCTCCACGTCCACCATATGGCCTTCCAGCCCGACAACGGCGGCGGTCTTGACTTTGGCTAACATGGTCTGATGTTACCTATGTTACTGCGTCGGTTTCGGTGTGTCAAAACCGTCGGGTTACAGCGCCGCCGCTTCGCCAATCAGGCCAAAGAGATGGAACACGACGATTACAATAAGCGCCGAAAGCAGCGCCCCGGCCACTGTCTGGCCCAGCGAGTGATATTGCAGCTCGATTCTTGACCAGGCTATGGGCGGCACCAGGACTGCGGAAAATGCGCCGGTGGTGCCGTACAGCAGGATAAGAATGGTGACGGAGCCGGCGGCAAAAGCGGTGTGCAGGCTGATTTTCCAGGTAAGATTGATGAGCATGAAGACGAGCATTGCGGACAGCGCTGACACCGTGGTGGCAAAAAGGACCAGCGGCGCCTGAAGAGAGAAAAGTATGACACAGCAGGCGACGGTGCACAGGCTGGCCAGCAGATATATCTGGTTCCTCTGCTGACGGACTTTGATGAAAAAACCTTCAAGCTTATCTTTGTGGACGAGATAAAAGATAACCAGTGAAATGGGCAGCACGGTGACCCCGACCAGAAGCAGCGACCATTTGAGGCCATCACTGGTGCTGGACGTGGACTGAAATGATAGGAGCACCACAAAAGCCAGGCTTAGGATGATGGGGTTCAGTACCGCAGAGGTATAACGAGCCAGCTGTTGTTTCATCTGATTCCCTTTTTATTCCCAGTAACTTAATCATTATACTATAACGGAGGGTTGCCTGTCGTATTTTGTCTGTCAATGCCCCATCGAAGGCTGTCTTTGAGCGTGATTTTGGGCTGTGATATAATACGATTGAGGTTGTTCGTATCATGCTGGATAGACTGGAGAGAATAGAACAGAGATACCGGGAGATATACCGGCAGATGTCCCAACCTGAGATTGCTTCCGACCTGAAGCAGCTGCAGGAGCTGGCACAGGAGAGGGCCGGCCTTGAGGAACTGGTCGCCAGATACCGGGAGTACAAAACTGCTTCAGAATCGCTGGCGGAAACCAGGGCGATGCTTGATGATGGCCCTGACGAGGAGATGGCCGAGCTGGTCAAACAGGAGGTAACCGGCCTTGAAGCGGAGCAGGAACACCTGCTTGAGGAGATCAAACGTGCCTTGCTGCCCAAGGACCCCAACGACGAAAAGGACATCATAGTGGAAATACGCGCCGGGGCGGGAGGCGAGGAAGCCGGGCTTTTTGCCGCCGACCTTTTCCGTATGTACAGTCGCTACGCCCAGATTAAGGGCTGGAAAATAGATGTCATCAGCGTGAACGAAAGCGGCATCGGGGGTATCCGGGAAATCGTCTTTGAGGTAAAGGGGAGGGGGGCTTACAGCCGGTTGAAATATGAAAGCGGCGTGCACCGGGTACAGCGTGTGCCGACAACCGAGTCCTCGGGGCGCATTCACACCTCGACGGCGACGGTGGCGGTTCTGCCCAAGGCGGAAGAAGTGGACATTGAGGTTAACCCTGAGGACCTGAAGGTAGACATTTTCCACAGCGGCGGTGCCGGCGGCCAGAATGTGAACAAGGTGGCCACCGCCGTCCGCATGACCCATATTCCCACCGGTATAGTCGTTGTCTGTCAGGACGAGCGCTCGCAGCTCCAGAACAGACTGCGGGCGATGTCCGTGCTGCGCACCAGGCTCCTCGATACCGAGCGACGCAAACAGGAGGAGAAAATAACCTCGGAGCGTCGTTCGCAGGTGGGCACGGGCGACCGTGCTGAAAAGATACGGACCTACAATTTCCCCCAGGACCGTATTTCTGACCACCGCATCAACCTCACGGTACGTAACCTGCCCCGAATTCTTGAGGGAGAGCTTGACGAACTGGTTGATGCGGTCGCCACCAGTATCCAGGCAAAACAACTCGAGGAACAGGTA
>CBFDCY010000115.1:0-3617 GCA_965603425.1 uncultured Dehalococcoidia bacterium
GGCAACCTCCGGGTTCAGAAAACGGTGTGCCTCCTCAATGGTGATGACCAGCGGCGTGGGCTTGGCTGAATCTTCCGCCATAGACTTCTCCATACGCTCACGGTAACGCGCATAAATCCGCCGTGTCAGCAAATTAGCCACCAGAATGTAGGCAATGATATCCGTGTAGCGGCCAAACTCCAGGACAACGTTTATGCCCCGGTCGAGGTATTCCAGAATGCGCGTGACCGCGTTATCCGGGGCCTGGGGCGCAATGAAGGGCATGCGGTTTATCGTGGCCAGCCCCCTTCTTAGATTCTGGAAGGTGCTCTCGTGGATATCCATATCTTTTATAAGTTGCCTGGTCTCATCTGAATCGGACATGTCTGCGGCCTGCTGCAGCCAATTCTTGCCGAATCGCCGCCGCAGCTCGTAAATGGCTTCCACGGCCGGTTCGGTGAGGTTCAGGGTCTGGCGCAGCAGTGACATGTCCTCCGGCTCTATCTCATCGTAGCCAATCCGGACGACAAAGTCGGTGCTCACCTTTCTCCGCCGCGAGTTTTCCTCGTCAAGGGTGAACACCGCCACCTTCGAGGGAAACAGCTGCTTCAACGCCTTGACGGAACGCCCCCCCTCGCTCGTCCCCGCCCAGCCGTACTCGTTGTGCATATCGAATATCAAATTCACCGCGGCGCTCTTCTGCAGCATGCCGATGAGCAATATGCGGGTGAGGAATGTCTTGCCTGTGCCGCTCTTGCCGAATATGCCGTTGGAGCGCTTGACCAGTTCCGGCAGGTCGAGGCATATCTTGGTCTCCATATCAAGCGGCGTTCCCACGTAAAACCTCTTTTCGTCCTCGCCGCCGAAGACGAGCTCAACGTCCGCCTGCGAGGCCAGGTTAACCACCGAGAAGTGGCTGGGCACAGTTTTTACCGGCTGCGGCCCTTCTATCAGGTTCGCCACGTCGCCGCTGATGGTGAGCATGGGCAGCACGTGCAGGATACCGTAGGTGCTCGTGCCGGAGAGTACCTCGGAGATAAAGGGATCTGAGACATCGGGCGGCGTCAGCGTAAATCGCGGGTCAATGACGCCCAGTTCGATATCGGTTATCATGCCGAAAAAGCGCTGCCTCTGCCCCTCTATGGTGACGTAGCGACCCACCGCCATGTCCTCCACCGATACCGTCCCATCGAGTTTTACCTCAACGCCGCTTTCCAAGGAGCCGGAGACAACAACGCCCAATCTATCCGTCATTTCAGCCTCCCCAGGATTGCCCTGAGCTGATTGAACTGCCCGCCGAGCATAACGGCCAGCTCCTTGCCCGCCGCCACCAGAAAGCCGCGCGGGTCTTCCTGCGACCGGCTCATCAGGCGCAGGGTGGCGGGCACTATTTCGTCAACGGCTACGGGCAGATGCGCGCTCACCAGCATATTTAGAAACGCCAGCGAACGCCCGAACTCTTTTATCTCATCGGCAGAACACTGATGGACAAAGCCGTGGATGCGTGCCGGACCGGGCGGCAGGTACTGCTTCACGCTATCCCCTGCCCTGTGTCCCACCACCAGCGCGCTGAACTCGCTGCGGAGCAGTTTTGAAAGCTGGGGGCTGGACTGGTAGATGGCCGCCTCAGTGGCTTCATCTTTGCCCCGGGCGATGGGCCTTCTCCCCGGCTCCAGGCTGCCGGTGGTGGCGTGGTAGACGATGCCGTAGATGTCCAGCTCACCGTCTTTCGTCTTCACCAGGCTGCCCAGAGGCGGCAGCTCATAAAGCTCGTAGCACTGGGCGGTAAAGCCCGCCGTGCTGGCTTCTATAATTTCACCAACTCTGCCTATCAAACTAGAGTTAATCGGTCTCACCTCCCGTGGTACTCTATTCCCCCTTTGAAAAGGGGGATTTGAAATCCCTCTCAATCTCCCTTTAGGCAAGGGAGAAGTCAAATCTCTCTTATTCTACTGTCTCTTACTTCCCTTTTTCCTTTTTCTCTTTCTGCTGCTTGGCTTTCTTGACGTTTTTTCTGCCTTTACTGCCCATGATTTGCCTCCCTGAGTCATTTTTATTGCTTCGTTTTGACGGAACAACTTTAACTATCTCTACCTTACCGCCACGCCCAAGAAGTAAGGCCAGACCACTATCCCCAGGATAATCTTCCACCATATCAGTTCCGCATAGCCGATGGTGAACAGCCAGCCGATGAACCATATAATGCCGAATCCGGGTCCACTTTGCTTCATTTTATTCCCCCCCCCTTCTTTAACATCGGAGTGAGTTTAATAATATATTACACCCACCTCGTCTTCTTGCTGAAACTCTTGGCGGAGGTGAGGGTGGGGATTTTTTCCTCAACGCAGAGGGACTCCACCAACTGCCAGAACTCGGCGCGGTCGGCGCCGGTGACCACTGCCTGCTCGTGGGCCTCGCTCAAAGCCACCGGGTAGCCCTGCCCTCTGTGGCACTGGTCAAGAAGCAAAGCGTGCGCCGTGTCCAGCAATTCTGGATTTTCCGCCACCCAGCGCGGCAGCTCCACCCGCGCCACCTCTTCCTCAAGCCGTATATAAAAGAAATAAACTCTGTGTTCGCCGTAACGTTCCTTCGTTATCTTGGACGGGCTTATGAACAGCGCCGACCTCTCACCCGGCTCTAATACATCCATGAACAGTTCCCGGTCGGTAACTCCGGCCACGCCCTCGCAGTCCCGGCCTTTATTGGGCGGGCAGAAGCGGTCGCAGTCGGCCACCTCGTGCGGGCAGATAGCCACCCGCAGGACATTGACCACATCGGTACTCCTGGGAAAGCTGATGTAGCTGGCCAGCGCCATCCTCTTATCTTGATTTTGCTTTCTCATTTCTTCAAGGCAAAGTAAAAAGCCGTTGTCCAGCAGCGCTTCAGTGACGAAGTCGGGAAACGCCTCCAGCCCCCATAAAATGAGCGTGCCATCGAGCAGCGCCAGAGTGCTGCTGCCCGGGGGCTGTTCCGCCGCCAGCGCGGACAGGTGGCGGCATTCCTCAACGGCACGCTTGATGCCAAGCAATGTTCCCTCAACCATCTGCTCACGACCGCTCGCCGCCGCCGGCTTTATCACCAGGTCTTCATCTTCAGCGTAGAGATGCGGGATACTATCCAGTGCGGCATCCGCCTCGTCGCCATACCTTAGAGCAACGGTACCGATGTTTATCAGATAACATCGCGTGGAACGGTGCCGGTCAACGTCAATGTGAGAGCCATCGGCGGCGAGCACGTTGAACTCGGCGGGAACGGGTGGCGCCGGGTATCGTTCCGCCAGCCCGTCGCACAGCTCCGCTACCAGCCACGTGGTCCGGCTGGCCGCGATTTTCCTCTTCACTTTCTCCAGGTCTATGGCTTCATCGCCAAAGATTTGCCGTGCGTACTGAAGCCGCTGCTGCCTTTCGGCACGGCCTTCCTTCAGGCGCACCACCATGTTGCTGGCCTGCGAGGCTATCTTGGTTAAATCCAGTGACACCCCTTTTCCCCTCTACGGCAAAGTATAATTCATCACTGAAACGAACTCAAGCCAGTAAGACACCGAAAGCAAGGGTATGATATGATGAGAGGGAGGTTCACATGCTTCCAATCCTGCTGAGCGTTGCCGTTATCTCCTTCTCCGGGGTCATGATGCCCGG
>CBFDCY010000116.1:0-3592 GCA_965603425.1 uncultured Dehalococcoidia bacterium
GTGCTTTTTCGGGACGCGAGGAAATGAAGGCTGGCGGCAAGATTGATATCGGAACTCCAGTGGTGGTTGACCACCTTCAAGCCCCGGTCTTCCGCCATATCAGCAATCCTCATCGTCTCGGTGATGCCATTGCGGACAAGGTCAATCTGTGCGATGTGAATGCCGCCGCGCTCAAGCAGCCCTCTGAAGGCATAGCGCCCGGCTTCTCCCTCGCCGGCGGCAATTGGTATTCGCGACACGGTACTCAACTGTTTGTATCCATCAATGTTGTCCCGGGCGAGAGGTTCTTCCAGCCAGAAAAGGTTGTAGTCCTCGAACTGCTGGGCGCGCTTGATGGCGGTGGTCGTGTCCCAGCAGCAGCCGGCGTCAACCAGCAGGTTGCGGTTATCGCCGATGCCCTGCCGCGCTCCCTCGACAAGCTCCAGGTCAAGCTTTTCACTCTGTCCCATCGGGTGCCAGCCGAACTTGACCGATGTAAAACCTTTGTCGACCCACTTTTTACCTTCTTCTGCGGTCTCTTTTCCGTTGCTGCAGAAAAGGGTGCTGGCGTAGGCAGGTATCCTGGTCTGGAACGGACCGCCGAGAAGCCGGTACACTGGCTGGTTGTAGTATTTGCCGGCAATATCCCAGAGGGCGATGTCAATGCCGCCGATGGCATGGAAGACGACGCCGCCCCGGCCATAGTCAAAGCTGGCCTCATACATCTTGTCGTTGAGATGGCGGATTTCCAGCGGGTTCTCGCCGATGATGACGCTGGCCAGGCCAGAGATAGGACTGTTAGCCGGTGGGGCGTTAACCGTGGCCCTGACCACCGTGGGGCAGGAATCAACCTCACCGATGCCGACAATGCCCTCGTCGGTATGGACTTTTATAATCAGTGTCTGGCGGACGATTAAGCGCGGCCCGGCATATGAGTCGGGAAGGCGCAGTTCAATGGCTTCAACGCCGGTGATTTTCATAGTGATTTCGCCTCTTTTCTACAATAGTCCGGCGTACTGCAGCGCTTTCTTAATCTCTTCTTTTCCTGCGTTGCCCTGCGGCACTATGGGGCTGCGGGCGGGGCCGGCCGGTCTGCCGAGCATGGTGACCGCTTCTTTCACCGGGGCGGGGAAATTCTGGGCGACACTTATGGCGCGGGAAATGGGCAGCAGCTTGAAAAAGATATCCAGTGCTTTCTGGCTCTCTTTCTGCTGGACAGCCTGGAAGAGGTCGACTACCATGCGCGGTGCGATGTTGGCCAGTGCCAGTATGGCGCCGTGGCAGCCGAGGGCGAAACAGGGCAGGGTGATATCGTCACCGCCGGTCAGAATCGCCATTTTATCGCCGACCAGTCGCAGCACTTCGGCAAAGTAGCTCAGGTTGCCGCTGCTGTCTTTCAAAGCCGCGATATTATCGATGTCGGCCAGCTTCTCAAGTGTCTCGGGCGCAATCTCGACCTGGGTGTGCGGCGGAATGTTGTAAAGGCAGATGGGGACGTCCACCGCTTCTGCGATGGAAACATAGTGTTTATACAGACCCTCCTGATTGGGTATCTCGTAAAACGGGGTGACAATCATTACCGAATCGGCGCCGGCGCTTTTGGCTTCCTTGGAACGCTCGATTACCTCGCGGGTGCTGGTGGCGCCGGTACCGGCCATGACGGGAACTCTGCCATTGGCCGCTTTTACGGTGGCCTCGATTACCCTGACATTCTCCTCTCTGGTCAGGGTAGCGGCTTCACCGGTGCTGCCCAGGCACATTATCTGGATGACGCCGTTTTCAATCAGGAAGTCCACGTTCTTCTTCAGTCCGTCGAGGTCCAGTTCACCGCTTCCGGTAAAAGGGGTCAGCATTGCCGGGATAACTCCGTTAAAATTCATCTTGGCTGCCATAGTTTCACCTCCAGTGTAAAATCAAGTAATTATAGCATTTCCGTCAATTTTACACACTGTTCGGCTGTTATTCAGAACGAGGCGTGTTATATAATATACGGATACCGAAAAAGGGGGTTCCATAGATGCCAGATATTACGGTAAACGGCGTGCGAATACATTATGAAGAGCGGGGTTCAGGAACGGCCATGGTCTGGGCGCATGGACTGGGGGGAAGCTGGCATGGTTGGGAGAAGATAACGAACTTTTTTCAGGACCGCTATCGGGTGGTTACCTACGATGCCAGAGGACACGGTAGCTCCGAAAAACCTGGCCGACCGGAAGCATACTCGCAGGATATCATGGTGGAGGATATGCGCGGCGTAATGGATGCGCTTGACATAAATAAGGCCATCGTCGGCGGGCACTCAATGGGGGCAAATGTGGCGCTGAATTTCGCGCTGCGCTATCCAGAACGGTGTGCCGGGCTTATTCCCGTGGGCATAGGTTCTGGCTCGTCGGATCGCGAGTGGTGGCGGGGGTGGTGGGGTAAGCTGGCCGACGTCGCTGACCGGGAAGGAATGGACGCCTTTCTGGAGGAGATGAAGAAACTGCCGGCTTGGGACAGCGCGTTCAGTGACCCGGTGATGGCGGAGCAGATAACCGGGGCTGTGCTCAGCAACGCACCAAAGGCACTTGCCGCCGTTATCCGGGGAGTGCAGCGGGAGCGCCCCAGCATCTTCGATCTGGCGCCCGAGCTGAAAAAGCTGCCGGTGGAAACCCTGGTGGTGATGAGCGATGGCGATGCGCCGGTGGTGGAGTGCTCCCGTTTCCTGGCGGAGCATATTCCCCAGGCAACACTGGCAACCATCCCGGCCAGAAGTCATTGGACCCATCTCGAAGCACCAGAGCAATTTTTACAGGCGGTAGACCAGTACGTAAAGACCCTGAAAAATAATAACCGGGCATTAACGTTTTGAGGTGGTTTTATGATATACCGGAAACTGGGTAGAACTGACCTTGATGTTGGGATTGTGGGGCTGGGAGCGGAGTACCTTGAACATGAACCGGCAAACACGGTTATCTCCGTGGTCCATCGCGCAATGGATGGCGGCGTGAACTATGTCGACCTTTTTCTGGCCTCGCCCGGCGTACGGGACAATTTTGGCAAGGCTCTGCGGAATAGGAGGCAAAAGGTGATGATTGCCGGGCACCTGGGGGCGGTCATGCGCGGCGGCCAGTATTGCCGGTCCAGAGACAGGGTTGAGAGCCTTGCTTATTACGAAGACCTGCTCCGCAGGCTTAAAACCGACTACATTGACGTGCTCATGCTCCATTTTGTGGAAACACCAAATGATTACGAGAAGATGTTCAATCCCGGCGGGTTGCTGGATCTGGCATTGAAAATAAAAAAACAGGGTAAAGCCCGCTTCATCGGCATTAGCGGCCACGATGTGCCTATCTCTCTGCAGGCGGTGAACAGCGGCTATATCGATGTGCTGATGTTCCCCATAAATCCAGCCTTCGACACGTTGCCCGAAGAGATATTGCCCGGAGTATCATTGACAAAAATTCTGGACCATCAGGCACCTTATTCAGCCGATGAGGCCATGCCGGCGCGCAAAGCGCTGTACCATGCCTGTGCGGTACAGAATGTAGCCCTCGTAGCGATGAAGCCTTATGCCGCCGGGGTGCTGTTCCGGGAAAACCCGAGTTCCATTGTGTTGACACCTGTCCAGTGC
>CBFDCY010000117.1:0-3568 GCA_965603425.1 uncultured Dehalococcoidia bacterium
ACGGTCAAATCTGATACGGAAAGGGGCGTGCCTAAATGAAAGCACTGGTGAAAACAAGCGAAGCTATAGGACTCGAATACAAGGATGTTGATGTGCCCAAAATCGGGCCCAAGGATGTCCTGGTCAAGATTATGGGCACCACGATATGCGGCAGTGACATCCATGTCTATCATTCATCACCCAATATCATGAAAATGTGTAAACTTCCCATTGTGGTTGGCCATGAAACCTGCGGCGACGTGGTGGAAGTGGGCGACTGCGTGACCAGCCTAAAAAAGGGCGACATAGTTTCTCCAGAGCCACACATTTTCTGCGGGGAATGCTACTACTGCCAGAACAGTGCCGCGCTCAACTGTCTGAACATGGGCCTTCTCGGCCACACAATCGGTGGCGCCTTTGCCGAGTATATGGCCGTGCCCGCCCACGTCTGCTGGAAACACCCGGCGGGTACTTCCTACGAACTCGGCGCCATCCACGAGCCCGTTGGCGTGGGAGTCCATAGCGTGATGTCCGGGCCGATTAACGGCAAAAGCGTGGCTGTTTTTGGCTGCGGGCCCATAGGCATGTTCGCCCTCGGCGCCTCCCGGGTCTTCGGGGCTACCAAAATGTTTGGCATTGAGGTGGCACCCAAAAGGGTCGAAATGGCACGAAAGCTCTTCCCTGATGCTACCATCATTAACCCCAAAGAGCAGGACCCGGTCAAGACCATTATGGAAGCAACCGACGGCTTTGGCGTGGACGTGTCCATTGAGCTCAGCGGTCACCCCGAAGCCACCAGGCTGTGTTTTGAGGTGCTGAAACGTGAGGGCAGGGTAAGCCTGGTCGGTGTACCCCCGGGGCCAATGGAGTTCAACTTCCACCCCAATATCATACTCAAGGAAGCCACGGTTCGAGGTGTGTTCGGCCGTGAAGTCTGGCAGACATGGTGGCAGCTTAGAGCCATGCTGGATACGGGTCGGTTTGACCCGCTGCCGATTATAACCCACCGCCTCCCGCTGGCTGAATTTGAGCAGGCTTTCAAGCTGGCCGAAAGCGGCGAGGCAGGAAAAGTGCTGTTGATTCCCTGAGAATAGATACAAATTTTACTGAAACAAGCGATATTTCCTCAGTCGCTGTAAAGGTAGGTGAGCTATGGGAGAACGTCTGAAAAACAAGGTGGCCATTATCACCGGCGCCGGCTCGATCCTGGCCGGTACGGGCAACGGGAAGGCAACCGCTGTCGTCTTTGCCCGAGAAGGCGCCAAAATCATGGCAACCGACTACAATCTGGAGGCCGCTGAAGAAACCAAACGCATCATTGAAAAAGAAGGCGGCACGTGCATTTCATTCTACGCCGATGTTTCCAAAGCGAGCGACTGTCAGAAGATGGTAGATACCTGCGTTGAGAAGTTCGGTCGGGTTGACATCCTGCACAATAACGTGGGGATGGGCGGCTATGACGGGCCGGTGGAACTGGCGGAGGAAATCTGGGACAAGACCATGACCATCAACCTGAAAAGCATGTTTCTCACCTGCAAATATGCTTTGCCCTACATGGAGAAGCAGGGAAGCGGTGTTATCATCAATATTTCCTCACTCAGCGCCATCAGGTGTCAGCCGGCACCGGCGCTTGCCTACTCGGTGAGCAAGGCCGGAGTGATTGCCCTCACCCGCGAGGTGGCCATTCAGTATGCCGACAAGGGCATCCGCTGCAACGCCATCCTGCCCGGCATGATGAAGACCCCGATGGTCGAATACTACAACCCCAACGCCTACGGCGACGGCAGCGTTGAGCTGATGTGGCAGCGGCGTGACGCCATGTGCCCTACCGGCAAGCAGGGCGAATCGTGGGATGTGGCCCACGCTGCCCTCTTCCTGGCTTCCGATGATTCGAAGTACATCACCGGGACGACCCTTCGGGTTGACGGGGGCCTTTCCGAAACCCAGAGGTCATGGCCGTCCGATAAGAAATAGTGAACAGAGAGGAGGATTTAAAATGGGAGATAGATTGAAAGGCAAAGTGGCCATTGTTACCGGAGCGGGTTCGGTACTTCCCGGCATGGGCAACGGCAAAGCGACGGCAGTCGTCTTTGCGCGGGAAGGCGCCAGGGTAATGGCCGTTGACTATAACCTCGAGGCCGCCGAAGAAACTAAAAAAATGATCGACCAGGAAGGCGGAGAATGCATCACCTTCCAGGCCGACGTCTCCAAGGCAAGCGACTGTCAGAAGATGGCCGAGACCTGCGTTCAGAAGTTCGGTCGTATTGACATCCTGCATAATAACGTGGGCATCGGGCAGTGGGGCGGCGTCGTTGAGACCGAGGAAGATACCTGGGACAAAGTGATGACGGTTAACGTGAAAAGCATGTTCCTCACCGGCAAATACGTCATCCCCCAAATGTTGAAGCAGGGAGGCGGCTCCATCACCAATATCGCCTCGGTGGGTGCCATTCGCTTCACCCTGCCCAACTGCGCCTATGCCACGTCGAAGTCAGCGGTTATCGCCCTCACCAGGGATATCGCCCTTGAGTATGCCGAAAAAGGCATTCGCTGCAATGTCATCCTTCCCGGGCTGATGAAGACCCCACAGGCACATTACTACAACAAGGACGCCTGGGCGGGAGGCGATGTGGAAGAAATGTGGCGCCGCCGCGACGCCATGAGCCCCACCGGCAAGCAAGGTGAAGGCTGGGATACCGCCAATGCCGCCCTCTTTCTTAACTCCGATGAGGCGAAGTACATCACGGGAACCAGCCTGGTGGTTGACGGCGGTATATCACAGACCATCCGGTCGTGGTAAACGAATTTCATATTCCAAACAGGGATGTTATATAATACGGAGGGCAGATTAAAACGTGTGGTGTTTAAACCCGTTATTCACCCTTATACCCCATGATTAATCCCATTAAATAGATAAGGAGGCAGCTATGGCTATTGATAAGGCAAAGATGATATCGATGTTTCGCACTATGGTCCGCATCCGGCGGTTCGAGGAACGTGTTGCCCGCGAGTTTGCCGATGGCAATATTCCCGGCAGCGTCCATCTCTATATCGGTGAGGAAGCAGTGGCCACCGGGGCAATCGCTCACCTGAAAAAAGAGGACTACATCATGAGCACCCATCGCGGACACGGGCACCTTATCGCCAAGGGCGGCGAACCCAACAAGATGATGGCGGAAATGTTTGCCAAGAAGACCGGCTACTGCCTGGGTAAGGGTGGGTCAATGCACATCGCCAATATCGATATCGGCATACTGGGCGCGGCCGGCATTGTTGGCTCGGGAATCCCGATCGCCACCGGGGCTGCGTTGTCCGCCCAAATGAGGGGGACTGACCAGGTCACCATCTGCTTCTTCGGTGACGGTGCCTCGAACACCGGCCGCTTTCACGAGGGCATAAATATGGCCTCGGTATGGCACCTGCCGGTCGTCTTCATCTGCGAGAATAATCTCTGGGCGGTTTCCGTGCCCACCAGCACCTCACTGAACATACCCAATGTAGCCGACCGGGCGGTCGGCTACGGAATCCCCGGGGTGGTTGTCGATGGAATGGATGTCATGGCGGTCTATGAGGCGGCGGGGGAGGCGGT
>CBFDCY010000118.1:0-3550 GCA_965603425.1 uncultured Dehalococcoidia bacterium
GGAAAACGGCCTGATACCCGCCGGTTAAGAGCTGCTTCAGGTCCCCCACGGGGCTATCCGTCTTTATCTCAACACCGAGTTCCTTAATATAGTCAATCTCATTATCAAGCACGTTCTTCGGCAGCCGGTATTCCGGTATCCCGTAGCGCAGCAGGCCGCCGGTCATTGGCATGGCCTCGAATACGGTCACTGGGTATCCCTTCCTGACCAGGTCGTAGGCGCAGGCCAGGCCCGCCGGCCCGGAGCCAACTACTGCCACCTTCTCCTGCTTCGTCTTTTCAAGAGGTACGACTTTTTCCCTGCCCGCCTTGAGCTCGTAATCGGCAATGAATCTTTTTAGAGTCCGGATGGCCATCGGCTCATCGACATTTTTTCTTTCGCAGTCCGTTTCGCAGCGGTGAGTACAGACCCGCCCGATTACCCCGGCGAAGGGCATCGTCTGGCGCACCAGCTCCAGAGCCTCCCGGAATTTACCCTGAGAGGTAAGAGCGATATAGCCCTGGGCGTTAACGCCGGCCGGGCAGGCAATCCGGCACGGCGAGACTCCCCTCTTTTCCACCGTAAAAACGGCGGGAACCGCCTGACCGAAGGGTTTGTAAATTGCTTTTTGCGCGGCGATACCGCGCTCATATTCGCTGTATACCTCTACGGGACAGACAGGGGCACATTCTCCACAGCCGGTGCACTTTTCCCAGTCCACATAAGCCGCTTTTCTTCTGATGCGGACGGTGAAATTTCCCACCTGCCCCGAGACCTGCTCCACCTCCGAGTAGGTCCGAAGTTTAATGTTCGGGTGCTGACCGACCTCCACCATCTTGGGGGTCATTATGCACTGCGGGCAGTCCAGCGTGGGAAAGACCTCCGCATACTGTAGCATATGCCCACCGATGCTGGAGTTTCTCTCCACCAGGAAGACTTCATAACCGGCATCGGCGATGTCCAGGGCCGCCTGTATGCCGGCCACCCCACCCCCGATAATCAATGCCTTTCTGGTAACTGGCAAGCTGGCTTCAAACACAGGCTGCGCTGCGGGAGATTCAGCAGCCAGGTGTTCAACAGCCTCAATTAGACTTTCTGAGGCTTCTCTGCCATCTATCTGCTCATTAAAATCAACCACGGCAAACTGATTCGGAGCCAGACCGGCGGCAGACGCCAGGTTGGCAAATGCGTCCTTATAGAGCATTGAACTACAGCTGGTGAAAACCGCCCCCTCCAGCCTGTTTTCCGCTATCACCCCGGCTATCTTCTCCGGTACCGGGTTGAGGCACATATCAGGGTGGAGTCCGGCATAAGCAACATCCGGGCTGCGGCGAATCGTCGTTAATAGCTCTTCTACATCAGCCGCATTCAGCGGACTGAAAGGGCAGTCGCAGAGAAAAATTCCTACTCTTCCCATTATTCTTTCAGATAATTAATTAAGCAACCAGTTTCTTGCTCTTGAGGAGAGAAAGCGGCTCGCCATAGTTCAACTCAAAATGGCAGACCTTCTCATCAATCCCCAGAGCAATGGCCAGGAGCTGGCTGAAATAAAGGACCGGCAGGCCGCGGAAATCGCTGTACTTCTGTCTTAACTCGGTCTGCCTTTGACTCAGGTTAAAGTGACAGAGGGGGCACGTCACGACCAGAACTTCAGCGCCCCGCCTCAGTGCCGAGCTCAATATCTCCCAGGCTCTCTGGGCAATGGAATCGGGATTCCCCACAACCTGAAATGAGCCGCAGCATTCGGTAGCGTAGGGAAAATCCACGGCCTCGGCCCCCAGAGTTTCCATCAGCCGGTGCATAATGGTCGGCCTCTCCACCTGGTCGATGGCCACTTCCTGCGGTCGCAGCAGGGTGCAGCCGTAATACGGTGCCACTTTCAGACCCTGCAGCGGTACTTTTACCTTAGCAGCAATGTTCTCCCAGCCGATTTCGTCCCGGAGCACCTCGAGGAGATGAACGACCTCCACCTCCCCACTGTAGTCAACCTCTTCTTCCATGAAGTCGTTGAGAGTCTTCCTTTTTTCACCATCATTTCGCATCAGCATATTTGCCCGCTTCAGCGTATGGTAGCAGAAAGAGCACAGGGTGCCCACCCGGTCGCCGCCCTGCTCTTTGACACGAATAAGATTGCGCACCGGCGCCAGGTGATGGGCCAGGTCGTCCTCGGCGAGCGAATAGACGGTGCCGCAGCAATTCCAGCGCTCGAGTTCGACCAGCCTGATACCCAGAGCATCCATGCAGGCAATGGCGGAGTCCTCAAGGTCCTTGGCCTTGGTCTTCAAAGTGCACCCTGGATAATAACTCAGGTCCATAACACTCCTCAGGCAGTATGTTTGCGGAAACCGCTAACCAGTGCTATCTGGGGAAGTTCACCGGCGGTTTCCTTCGGAATACTTGTTGCGCCCACGTAGTCGACGTTCTTTCTCAGAGTGACGAGCCTTATCGCCTCCATTACCCTGCCCAGGTCAACTCCGCGCGGACAGCGAACGGTACAGGTGAGGCAGGAGGCACAGAGCCAGACCGTATTTGCTGCCGCGATATCTTCTTCCAGCCCCAGCTGTGCCAGCCGGATAATCTGATTGGGCAGCAAATCCATGGCGAAGCACATCGGGCAGCCAGCCGAGCATTTGCCGCATTGATTGCAGGCAAGAAGGTCCTGTCCGGAGATTTCAGCTACTTTCTTGACGAAGTCACTCTGAAGCGTCCGTGAGGAAATCTGAATCCGCATTCCAACGCCTTAATCTAAATCCGGGCAGAGCCCGGAAATACATTTATGCTGAGCTTTAAGGTGGGCTTTGAAACAATTCAACGGCAATTCGCGGAGGGCTATGACATATGTGGCTCTTCCGCCTGCCGGCAAATCCTTTATCCAGCATATGAGGCCATTTTAACAAAGGCACTGAAAAAAGTAAAATCGGAACCACCAGACTGGATAAAACAATTCGTACACCCTTTTTCGCTACCCGAACTTGTACGCCCACACCCAATCATACTATAATGTTGTGGCAGTCGGATGAATAAAGTTGAGATATATCGGGGGTGGTGTAAGAAGTGTGGCATCTGCATTGCCTTTTGCCCTCAAAAAGTCCTTGAAGCCGATGATTTGTCATATCCCGTCGTAAAAGCCCCTGAGAAATGCACCGGCTGCCTGCTCTGCGAAATGAGATGCCCCGATTTTGCCATAGTGGTACATAAAGATAAAGATGAAGAAAGCCGCGAAGAAACAGGTTCTACTACAGGGAAATGAGGCCTGCGCTGCTGGCGCGCTGATGGCCGGCTGCCGTTTCTATGCCGGGTATCCCATCACTCCGGCAACGGAGATCATGGAGATTATGGCCCGGAAATTACCCGAGGTCAGCGGCGTCTTCATTCAGATGGAAGACGAGATTGCCAGCCTGGGTGCGGTTATCGGGGCCTCGCTTGCCGGCAGTAAAAGCATGACCGCCACGAGCGGCCCGGGGTTCTCGCTAATGCAGGAGCATATCGGCTATGCCTGCATAACTGAGGTCCCCTGCGTCATCGTCGATGTAATGCGAGGCGGGCCGAGCACTGGTCTGCCCACGCAGCC
>CBFDCY010000119.1:0-3549 GCA_965603425.1 uncultured Dehalococcoidia bacterium
CCGGAGAAGGTAAGCGGGTTTGCCCCCATGGCAACACCAAGCGCAGTAATCTCCGTCAGGCCCCGCGTCATGAAGGCGGCCTTGGCATTGTCGCCATAACCCAGCCCATCGGCAATACCGGCGCCGAGAGCGATGATATTCTTTAGTGCCCCACCCAGCTCCACGCCAACGACGTCAGTGTTGGTGAAGACACAAAGGTTCGACGTGGTGAGCACCCTCTGCGCCTGCCTCGCCACCGAGGCATCTTCGGCAGCAGCCACTGTAGCCGCCGGCCGGCCGTATAGAATCTCCCTGGCCAGGTTGGGACCTGATACCACACAAATATTGGAATGAAAACGATTGTTTATCTCCTCGGCAATCACCTGTGACATACGCAGGCCGCTGCCAATCTCCAGCCCCTTGGCAGCGCTGACCACGAGCATAGATTTGCCAATGTGGTCAGCTATCAACTTGATATTCTGCCGCATTGACTGGGAGGGCACCACCAGAATCACCGCCCTGGCCTCATCAAGGGCTTCTTCAATCTTATGAGTGATGATAACCTTGGGCGGAAAGGCTACATCCGGTGTCTCATCCGGGTCGGGCCTGCTCTTCTGTAACTTCCGGGCTTCCTTCTCGGTGCGAGCCCACAAACCAACATCTATTCCTTTTCCCGCCAGGATGACCGCTAATGTAATGCCCCATATGGTAGTGCCAATGATACCTACTTTGAGCATACCTTATTCTAGCCTAATTGTGGGCATTTAGAAAGGTCCCGGTTTTTGAAGCTGAAATTGGCGGCCTACCTCATGTCTTGACACGTTCGCCAATCCGGCGCTCCGTACCCATCAACAGCCGGCTGATATTATCGCGGTGAACGACGATGATGAAGACAGCACCAACGAGCGAATAGACCAGATACTCGACGGGAAATCCATTAAGTATAGTCAGAGGAATCAGTATGGCATAGGCAGCGACCGCCCCAGATATCGAACCCAGCGACGCGTATCTGGTCAGGAACGCGCCAAGAAACAGGATTTCGCCACCGAACAGCGCTGCCGCCGGACACAAAGCCAGCAATCCGCCGAAGAAAGTCGCCACACCTCTGCCCCCACCGAAGTGAAGAAACACCGACCACTTGTGGCCGGCAATCGCCGCAAGTGCCGCCAGTACCTGAGCACTTCTGGAAAGCCACCAGGGACTCGCGCTGCTGGTCAACACATATTCACCGTTAAATATCAGAGCGGCAATCATCACCGCCAGAAAGCCCTTGAGAATGTCTAAAACGAGAACCGCACCAGCCGCTTTCTTCCCGGCCACCCTTAACACATTGGTAGCGCCGATCTTGCCGCTTCCGTGATTGGTGACGTCTACTTTTGCGCTTCGCCGCGCTATCAACATGCCAAAAGGAATGGCACCAAGAGAATAACCAATAAGAGCTACAGCGACCAGCTTAGCAGCAATCATGGCTCCTCCCCTCTTGTCCTGAAAATCAGACGAAGCGGTGTTCCGGTGAAACCAAATGCCTGACGCAATCTGCTCTCCAGATAACGGTGATATGAAAAGTGTACCAGTTTAGCATCATTGACGAAGAAAATAAAGGTCGGCGGGTTCACTTCCGCCTGGGTCGCGTAAAAGATTTTCAGCCGCTTGCGCCCCTTACGTGGCAGTATGTGGGCCGCTACCGCCTGCTGAACAACGGTATTAACCTCAGCAGTGGCCACCCTCTTTCTTCTCTGCTCGTAGACCTGACGCGCTTCCGGTATTATACGGTCTACGCCATCTCCACATTTCGCCGAGGTGTAGATTACAGATGCATAGGCCATAAACTTCAGCTGACTCCTAAGATACCGGCCCCACTCGCCCAGGTCTTTATTATCCACCAGGTCCCACTTATTGACCACCGCCACCACTCCTTTGGCCGCCTGCTGGATAAAGCCAGCAATGTGCATGTCCTGAGCGGTTACTATCTCCATAGCATCCAGTACCAGCAAAACAACATCCGCCCGGTCAATCGCCCGCAGAGCACGGAGTACGCTGTAGTGCTCCACTCCCCTCTCAATCCGCCCCCGCTTCCGTATACCGGCTGTGTCAATAAGTAACACACTTTGCCCATCAAAGTCAACCGCCGTATCAGTGGCATCACGGGTCGTTCCCGGAACATCATCCACGATGGCTCTCTTTTCACCAACCAGGGCATTGAGCAGCATTGACTTGCCCACATTAGTCCGACCAGCAATGGCTATTTTCATGAGCTCCGGTTCGGCCGCAGTCAACGCCGGCGCTGGCACCAGAGCAACGATTCGGTCCAGAAGTTCCGCAGTGCCACGCCCGTGGTAGGCGCTGATGGCGACAGGTTCCTCCAGCCCCAGCTGGTAGAACTCCACTACCCCGGCCTCCAGCTTCTCATTATCCACCTTGTTGACCACCAGCAGCACCGGTTTTTCCACCCGGCGCAACCTGTCTGCCATCTCTACATCGGCCGCGATTACGCCGCTCTTTACGTCCGCCAGAAAAATAATAACATCGGCCCCGGCAATCGCCGCCTCTATCTGCTCCTGAACACCGTGGGCAACCGCCGAGCGGGCGTCAAATTCCAGACCTCCGGTATCGACCACAGTGAGTTCCACATCATGCCAGGACACGGAGGCGATGACCCGGTCCCTGGTTGTACCCGGTGAATCCTCGACAATCGCCAGCCGCCTTCCCACCATCCTGTTGAGCAGCGTGGATTTGCCCACGTTCTGCCGCCCCACAATTGCCACAATTGGCTTAACTTCGGCCACACTCTTTACTCCGCCTTGACGACTTCCTGAGCCAGTCTTATACTGGGGGGTTCAATACCGGTCCGGGCGACGCTCCTTAACTCGGTAACATATTCACGGAAGTTCTGGGCGAAAGCGTTGTATTCCATTACGAATTTACGGTACTGCTCGAGTGTCTCCTGCGGGATTTCCACCTTCGCCGCAATTTCATAAAACTGCTCCACAAAGTCGTAATACTGACTGGTTATCTGCCACAGTTCGTCGAGGTAGGTAGACAGGTAATCATCCAGCTTGGTAACACCAATATCGCTCCCCATACGGTTGGTGAAGCTGCCGCACCAGCTATTGAAAATGCGTTGTGACATATCGCAGGCCCTTGCCCAGTCCCACAGTTTCGGGTTGTCGATATTGAAAAGGCTGTCGATAATGACAAAGATGGACAGCGTTGAATCTCCCATAAAACGGCGATGAAAATATTCGGACAGCTGTCGTAACCTGAACGCGGCACGTTCCAGCTGCCGTTCCCTGGCTTTTATCACGGTCACCACCAGGCCAAGGGCCAGAATAAAGATAAGCGCCGGCGTTATCCATTCAATCGGCCATTTATAGAGAACACCGAGCACCGCCAGTACTGTTATCAGGGTCGGGTACCAGCCACGGTTGATGATTGTCTTCAGCGTATACATTCCGTACCCTCCTACTCGTACTTCATCAACGGCATTTCAAGACCGCCAAGCATCTCCGAGAGCAACGCCTTCTGCAAATGCATCCGGTTCTCCGCCTGGTCAAAGACCACGGACTGCGG
>CBFDCY010000120.1:0-3533 GCA_965603425.1 uncultured Dehalococcoidia bacterium
GGCCAGCGATTCCATTTTATTCGAGGCTTTGCTGGCATTACCGCTGATGATGGCTCCGGCGTGCCCCATCCTTCTTCCCGGTGGCGCCGAAATACCGGCGATGTAAGTAATCACCGGCTTGGTCATCTGCTTGCGGATAAATTCCGCAGCCTCCTGCTCACCGGTCCCTCCGATTTCACCTATGAGCACCACTGCCTTTGTCTCCGGGTCTTGCTGGAAAAGCTGCAATATATCCACAAAGCTGCTGCCCGGCAGGGAGTCGCCGCCCAGTCCCACGCATGTGGACTGCCCCAAACCCTGTTCCGTCAGCTGGGCGACCGCTTCATAGGTCAACGTTCCGCTACGCGATACTACTCCCACGTTCCCCGGTTTATGAATGTAACCGGGCATGATGCCTATTTTGCATTTAGCCGGTGGGGAAATGACTCCGGGGCAGTTAGGTCCAATGAGAGTGGTGTTCGTGCTGCGGAGGTAATGATGCAGTTTAAGTTCATCCAGCGCCGGGATATGTTCGGTGATGCAGGCAACCAGACTTATACCCGCATCCGCCGCTTCTATAATGGCATCAAAAGCAAAAGCGGCCGGGACAAAAATCAGACTGGTATTGGCTCCGGTTTCTTCCCTTGCCTGTTCCACGCTGTTGAAAACAGGCACCTCTTCCTCCCATCTGGTGCCTCCTTTCCCGGGCGTTACACCTGCCACCACATTGGTGCCATACTCCATACACTTCCGGGTGTGGAAGGAGGCTTCTCTGCCGGTAATGCCCTGGACAAGCACCTTTGTATCGCTATCAACCAGTATCATTTTCGTTCCCCGGCAGCTCTATCTAGCGTACTATCTCCCAGTTTTGCCATTGACACGGCCGTTTCTGCCGCCTTTACCAGATCTGCCTCAAAGGTTATATTCAGCCCGGACTCTTCCAGGATTTGCATCGCTTCCTTGAGGTTGGTGCCATTCATTCTTACAATAAACGGAACTTTTACTTCCCTTTCTTTGAGCACCCATACCAGGGCTTTCGCCACCGCATCGCATCTCTGGATGCCGCCGAACACGTTTATCCAGGCGGCTTTGACCTTGGGGTCAGCAAGAAGAATATTGAGGGCATTGGCAACCTGTTCTTCGTTGGCGCCTCCTCCCAGATCCAGGAAGTTGGCCGGTTCGCCCCCCGCCAGTTTTATCAGGTCCATGGTGGCCATGGCCAGGCCGGCGCCATTGACCAGACAGCCTACATTGCCGCCTATCTTAACGTAGTTCAGGCCCATATCACCCGCTGCCACCTCTGCCGGGTCTTCCTGAGAGCTATCCCGCAGTTGGGTGATGTCCTGGTGCCGGGGCAGGGCATTATCGTCAAAATTGACTTTAACGTCAAGCGCCAGCAGATTTCCATCATTAAGAACGACCAGAGGGTTGATTTCTACCAAGGAGCATTCCTTTTCCATAAATAACCGGTAAATACCCGCCATCATCTCTGTAGCTGGCCGGACGCTTTCACCGGGCAGGTTTAATCGATAGGACAGCATCCTTGCCTGGTTGGGCATAAGGCCGGTAACCAGATTAACATGCTGTTTCAGAATCTTCTGAGGACTTTTCGTGGCTATATCCTCTATTTCCATGCCTCCAGCCTCACTGGCCATCATAACCGGAGCACGGGCCGATGTGTCTATCAGCATACCGAGGTAAAGCTCTTTTTCCGTCTGAATTGCTTCCTCGACCAACACTGCGTTCACCGGCAGTCCGTCTGGTCCTGTCTGGTGAGTGGTGAGCCTGGTGCCAAGCAGGTCTCTGGCGATTTGCTCTGCTTCCGCCGGTGTTTCCGCGACCTTTATGCCCCCGGCTTTACCCCTGCCTCCGGCATGGACTTGTGCCTTTATGACCGCCCGCCCACCGAGCTGCTGGGCAACTTCTCTGGCCTCACCGGCCGTTTTCGCCACCCTGCCTTGAGGTACGGGCACTCCGTAACCGGAAAGAAGTTCTTTTGCCTGATATTCGTGGATTTTTATTTGCGTGCCCCCTGGGATATGGTACCTGTTAAGCCGCCATCGACAACCAGATTCGTTCCCGTTATATACTTGGCCTCATCTGAAGCCAGGTACAAGACAGCGTAGGCAATGTCCCAGGCATCGCCCTGCTTGCCGGTGGGGGACATGGCATCGCGCTGTTTCCACATCTCGTCAACCTTTCCATCCCAGGCATCGGTATAGTAGCGGGCAATCCTCGGGGTCTTCATCAGGCCGGGCGATACCGAGTTAACCCGAATCCCCTTCTGGGCATACTGAATGGCGACCTCCCGGGTGAGTGCGAGTACCCCGGCTTTTGACACCGCATAAGCCAGCATCGGTTTCGGTTCTGCCCTTATAGCGACGATAGAAGCTATATTAATTATGGAACCGCTTCCCTGCTTCTCCATATGGGGCAGGGCGTACTTGCAGGTCAGGAACATGCTTTTCAGGTTGACATTCAGGACCCGGTCCCAGGCTTCTTCGCTGACTTCAACTGGCCCGCCGTGTGCCCCCAGAGCGACGTTGTTATCCAGGATGTCAACCCTGCCGTAAGTCTGGATACATTTCTCCACCAGGCTCTTGCAGTCACTGGCTTTGGACACATCAGCCTGGAAGACAAAGCTATCTCCACCTTCCTCATCGATTGCGTGCCTGGTCTCTTCAGCTGCCTCGGGATTCAAATCAACCAGCATGACCCGGGCACCCTCTCTGGCGAGAAGAATAGATGTCGCCTTGCCGATGCCTATACCGGCGGCGATTGAGCCAGCGCCGGTGACAATGGCCACTTTTCCTTTAACTCGCTCTCCCAACGTTTATCCTCCGTCTTTTTTTTAGCAAAAAATGTGTAGAGGTGCTGTCCCGGTCGGTAAATCGCTGGTAGTGTAGCATCTCCACTCCTGGCTGTCAAACTCACCTCCTGTCCGGTTATTATTTTGACACTGGATGAAAAAAGATAATTTTATACTTGAATTTATCGCCTGTTTTCGGATAAATTGTATAGGAATCGCGATAAACCGATAATGAAATATTAAATTATCGGGTATAAGGAGGAAAAGCAGTGAAAATCGCGCGTTTTCAGTGGCAGGGCGAGGTGACCTGGGGAATTGTCGAGGGTGAGGACGTTTATGCCCTCAAGGGCAACATCTACCAGGAATTTGAGAAGGGGGCGAAGTTGTGTCAACTGGGAGATGTGAAACTATTAGCCCCGGTTGACCCCAGCATCACCATTGCCTGCGGCATGAACTACCTGGACCATATCAAGGAGATGGGGTGGGAGATACCCAAGCAGCCGGCACTGTTCTTTAAACCAAGAAATACTATCGTCGGGCCGGATGATGACGTCGTCTACCTGAAAGTATCTGAGGATGTACGCTATGAAGGAGAGCTTTGCTGCGTCATCAAGCGCGAGGCCAAAGAAGTGCCGGAAGACAAAGCACTGGATTACGTCCTCGGCTACACCTGCGGCAATGATGTGACCGCCTACGACCTTAATGCAAAGGACGGGCGCCTGACGAGGGCGAAAGCCTTTGATAC
>CBFDCY010000121.1:0-3533 GCA_965603425.1 uncultured Dehalococcoidia bacterium
CGAAACCCCAGAGGCCTGAAGAACAGGTACTGGTGCAGCCATTCTTCTGCCGCCGCATCAACGGTGAAACGCAGGCTCGCCTCATTGGTAACGAATGCCGGGTAAGTCCCCCCGAATCCACCGAGTTCCACCACGATTGAAGACACGCCCAACTTATCGACCTCTCCCTCAATCTGCTCCATTTCTGAAGTCGTCATCTCCTGCTGGAGCATGATTTCCCGCATGCTTTCTATTTTTTCCCGTGGAGAAATAATCAGCAGATGGGGCGGTTTCTCCAGTTTGAAATCCAGCGGTGGGAAATTTACTTTCAACCTTACGTATTTATCGAGCGGGTTATAAATAGCCTGCTGCGAAAAGATGTCCTTCATCTGTCTGGTAATCACTTTTTCCGCCGCGACCGCCAGTGAATCTCTTTTCTGTTGCAGTTCGGTCAGTTCCGTTTCAAGAGAAGCCAGTTCACCCGTCTTGCTGCCTGCTTTTACAGCCTCTATTTCGAATTTCAGGGTTTTTATCCGCGCCACGGTATCAAAGTAATCATTCACTTTTTCCACTTCAACGCTGCCTGCCCTATCCCGTTCACAAATTGCCTGCTTTGCTGCGTTGAAAATGGTGCTTGCCTCCCATTGCGCAATGTGGAAGCGATAGGGCCTGGCAATCTGGCTTAACTGTTTATCGAAATCTTCCGTGGCAGCACACCCGATAGCGAGCAAGCAAAATGAGAGCAACCCTGTCATTACTGCTAGCTCTATCTTCAATTCAGATTTGCCTTTGTGTTAACGGTACTGGTGAGAAATCAAATTGACTGACTTAATCGATATGTAATTTATGTAAACTTGTTCGGTGGTAAGCGGTTAGCCGTTCACTCTCAGAATTTCTCCATGTTTCAGTCCATTCTCACGGCGATTTTCGCCAGCTCCCAGGAGTATTCATAGAGATGCAGGCCCTTGCTCATGGCAATTATTTCCCCATCTTCAACTCCGATCTCACTGGCCATATATTCCTTCAACAGCTGAATTGCGGCCAGGTTTGAGGGGAAGCCCGCCCAGAGGTCCCAGGAGCGGAAATAGACTACAAAATTGAGCTTGTTATGCCTGATACGGGTGTCTATTGCCCTCAGGCAGGGAGGGTCAGAGAGAAAGATCGATTGCGCGTCACCCACCGCCATAAAGGCCTGGTTGGTGTTATAGCCGTCTTCCTGGTACATTTTGATTACCTCGGCAATCTGCTTTTCCAGGTACTGGCCATATGTGTATTGCTCTCCCTCTTTCCGATGCGCCGTCATCAGGTATGGCAGGTATTCCTCAACATAATCCATAGTGCTTGGCGGCGGCACTCCCTGAGGCACGTCCGGTGTCAGCGGCCTGGTCCCGGGATAGCGAATTTGAACAACGGCGAAGTCAAGCTCTTTCCGCTGCTGTCCAGCGTAGCTTCCCCGTTCAATTTTATACTCGTAGCCGTCCGTCAGCGCTTTGCAGACGCACTGGAACCAGGCTTCGGACAGGTCTCGCGCCTCAATAAAAGTAATATCCATACACAAGTCCTTTCTAATATTATGTCCGCCTATTTCTTTTTGAAAATGGCGAAAAACCGGTCTTCATACTCCGCAAAAAGGTTCCAGCGGTCGAGCTCCTTCTTCAGCTCATCCGGGTCAAAGTTGCCCTGCATCACATGACGAAACATCTCTTCGATTCTTAACCGGGCGTCCATTGGTACGCCGCTGGCATCCATGTTCAGCAGCCCCCTCGCTCCCATCTGCGAAACGTGGTGCGGTAATGCACCTCTCGCCACTTCATAGATGAATTTGAGCAATGATACGTCCCAGAGTTCATCCTCGCCTTTAACAATCGCCGCCAGAGGGTCACCGCGTTTATCAATTTCAGCGTTCAACCTGTCAACCACTGCACGCCAGTGTCCCGAGACAATGCTGAGCCCTTTGGGCTCATTACGGTAGGTATAAAAGAGCCCGGGGGCATCGGGGCCATAAGCCTTGACAAGCGCATCAAGATAACGACTGGCTTCCTGGCTAAACCCCTGCAGGTGGGATAGATAATAAGGAGTGACAATTCTGGGCTTTTCCGCGATCACCCTTCCTTCCCTCACCACTGTCTCATTAACATCCTTGGTCAGCTCCGCATATACCGGCTCGGTAAGCAGGTAGTAGTGGATATTGGTCGTGCCGAAGGTGGCCAGCTTCTGTTTCGGCAGCCTTATTATCTCGGTACGCCAGACGGCATTTTCAATCCGGTCATCACTACCAGTCATCTGTTTCCTCTAAGATATTGCCGCTAATTCCTTTTTGTATTCATTTAGGACACTGGTATACTGCATATCCAGCTGTGCCAGCATACGACGCCATTCCTCCTGGAATTGGGGCTGGCTCTCCACATCAATTTTCATATTGGCCGAGGAGCCCATCTGCTGCTGCACCGCCTGCTGTATCTTCGCCTCAACATCGGTCTTCAATGACTCATAGGCCTGCTTTCGCTGCTGTTCACCCTGCTCCACATAGTGGTCGAAGATGCGCCTCATTCGACTGAACATGTTCTCCACGCTCACTTTATCGTCTTTCAACAGCTTCACCCCATCCATAACCCGCTTGTTTTTCTTGCGTAAAAAATCGTTCCGGGGCATCTCGATGTTCCGTATCAGCACATCCTGAGCCCCTTCGATGACATATTTTTTCGCACCCTCATCAAATTTGCCCAGATCGGATAGCAGGTTCAGGTTCTGCTTTAAATATCGTGCCGCCAGTTTCTCTCCCTCTGGAACGTTTTTCCATCGCAGGCGTTCCTCATCCGTTACGTCACCCAGCTTCTCCACCTTCTCCATGGCTATTTCCAGAGCGCTCTTTATTTCTTCTCCCATATAACTTTCTCCGAGTTTTATCTCGTCCTCGCCTTGCCAGTTTTCTCTATATTAAGTATTATACTAAATGCCCGTCTAAGCTTAAAGCATAAACACACAAGGAGGGATTTGCGATGCATCAGAACTGGAAATTTCACCACATCTCGGTGGTGGTCAGGGACATGGAGAAGGCAATCAAGTTTTACGAATCTATGGGCATAGGGCCCTTCCCTCCTCTGCTGGGACC
This sequence comes from uncultured Dehalococcoidia bacterium, assembly GCA_965603425.1. GTDB lineage: Bacteria > Chloroflexota > Dehalococcoidia > Dehalococcoidales > RBG-16-60-22 > E44-bin89. Next base: position 3,092 of record CBFDCY010000121.1, read on the forward strand.
GCAGGGGACAGTGCCGCTGGTTGATAAAACCCTGCACGGCAAAACGGCCGAATGGGAACTCGACCTGCGACACGCCGAGGGTGGCGTGGGCGACCTAGTTTTAGAGTTGATACAGCCGCTGGAAGGTGATACGCCGGTCAAAGAGTTTCTGGATAAAAAAGGAGAGGGCATCCAGCACATCGGCTTCTTCGTCGACGATATTAAAGCGGAAACGGCCAAGCTGGCCGAGAAGGGGTTTAAAGTCACCCAGAGCGCCGAAACACCGACGGTGATATGGGCTTACTTCGGCACCGATGCCACTGGCGGCTTCTCAATCGAACTCATGCAGAAGAAGTAAGGCTGCTTCTTATTATATTTATACTTTCCCAGCAACCAGCTCGCCCATCTCTTTGGTTCCGACCTGCTTTTGGCCTTCATCCATAATGTCGTAGGTACGGTAGCC
>CBFDCY010000122.1:0-3531 GCA_965603425.1 uncultured Dehalococcoidia bacterium
ATGCCGGCGCCGGCATTGCCGAGGAGCTTGGCAGCGCCAGAGTTATCCTTTCCAACTTCCCTGGCGGCTACGATAATACCGAAACTTGGGAGAAGGCAATTGAATATAATGTGGCGCTTCTGCTGGCAGCGATAGGCCGGTAAAGCGTCCCGGGCTTGGCGTGATATGAGCGAAGCGATTATTGATATCGAAAAAGCGGTCGTTTCCTACCGGGAAGACGTAGCCCTGCGGGACGTATCGCTCAAGGTCAAGGCTGGGGAATTCGTCGGTGTCATCGGTCCCAATGGTGCCGGCAAAACAACATTGCTGACGGTGGTCAACGGACTGGGCAGGCTGCTCAGCGGACAGGTAAAAGTGCTGGGAAACCAGCTTACTCCCGGTAATGGCCATTCATTAAGAAAGAAGGTCGGCTATGTGGCCCAGGTGCTGGACATAGACCCGCGCATGCCGATGAACGTGCGCGAGGTAGCGATGATAGGTCGCTACGGGTTGCTGGGTCTGCTGGGCAGACCGGGGAAGCATGACTGGGAGGTGGTGGACGAGATGCTGGAGCTCGTTGGCATGAGCCACCTTGCCCGAAGGCCCATCGGCCACCTTTCCGGTGGGGAGCAGCAGCGCGTGGCCGTTGCCCGCTGTCTGGTTCAGGAGCCGGAGATATTCCTGCTTGATGAGCCCACCGCTTCGCTGGACTGGAAGGCGCAGGCCGATATCCTGGAACTGGTGAAGGAAATCCATAAGACCAGAAACCTTACCACTCTTTTTGTTACCCACGACATGAGCTGTTTACCTGTTGCCTGTAACCGTGTTGTTCTGATGAAGGAGGGGCGAATCTGGGGAGAAGGTGCCCCACTGGAATTGCTCAGCGATGAAAATCTCGGCCAGCTTTATGGTATGCCGGTCTCCGAGGTGAAAAAGCGGCGGACGGGAAATATTCTGGTATGAGGTAGGTTGAGTTGTCTATTTTTGAATACCAGTTCATGCAGAACGCCATCCTTACCGCTTTTCTGGGCGGTATTGCCTGCAGCAGCGTTGGAGTCTTCGTGGTGCTAATGCATATGCCGTTTATAGGGGTGTGCATGTCGCACGCCGCCTTTGCCGGTGCGCTGCTTGGCCTGTGGCTGGGCTTTAATCCATTAATCGGGGCTTTTGCCTTCAGCTTGCTGGCTGCGGCAGTAGTCGGGCCTCTGGCCGACCGCGGGGAGTTGAGCCCAGAAACCTCGGTAGGGGTAATTTTTTCCCTCATGCTCGGGCTGGCGTTCCTTTTCATGGGCTTGATGCCGGGCACCAAATCGGGAGCGCTGGAATTGCTCTGGGGCAGCATCCTCACCAATACCCGCGGTGATGTTATCTTGTTGGCCATCGTGGCTATTCTGGTGGTGGGTTTGATAATCGTCTTCTATAAAGAGATACAGGCGACCATTTTTAACCGTGGTATGGCGCTTTCGGTGGGCATCCCGGCCACAGCGATATTATACGGCATCCTGTTTTTGACCGGCGCTACCATTACCGCCAGCCTGCGTTCCATTGGCGGTATTCTCATCTTCAGCCTGATACTTAACCCGGCCGCGGCGGCCTACCAGCTTACCTACAGCATGAAGAAGATGTTTTTGCTCTCGGCCGGTTTCGGTGTGTTATCGGGCTGGATGGGACTGCTGTTTTCCTATGTGTTCAACATCCCCAGCGGTGCCACCATTGTGGTTACTTCCTCGGTTATTTTCCTCCTGGCAGCCGTTTTCTCGCCCAAGCGCCGGGTTAAAGGCTGGAAGACAAATACGCTTGCGGAGGCGAGCCATGATTAGGACCTATTTCAATGGCAGGGCGGCAATTTGGGATGAAATCGCTGCCGAAAAAGACCAGTCCAAGCTGAATCAGATGGCGGAGCGATTGGGCATCAGGCCGGGCTCAATGGTTCTGGATATCGGTACCGGTACCGGTGTCTTCATTCCTTATATACTGCACAGTATAGGTTGTGAAGGGAAGATTCTGGCTCTTGATATCGCCGAGGAAATGCTGCACCGGGCCAGGGCGAAGAGCTTCAACGGGGCGGTAGCCTACCTGAATGCCGATGTCGCCCATATTCCTCTGCTTGAGGCATCGGTTGATAGCGTGGTCTGCTACTCCAGTTTTCCGCATTTTCAGGATAAAGCAAAGGCGCTCGCGGAAATATGCCGCGTGGTTAAAAGGGGTGGCCGCCTCTTCGTCTGCCATTCTTCAAGCCGGAAAGCGATAAACGGGCTGCATAACGGCATTCCCGAGGTGGCCCATGACGTTATCCCCGAAGAGTGGGAAATGCGCGAGATGCTGTCAGAAGCTGGTTTCGCCGACATCGTGATAGAAGACAACTGTGAAAATTATCTCTGTCGGGCTTTAAAGAAAGGCTAGCTTAAAAGAATCCGGGTCAAACTCGAGGCTGACATCCAGCGCCTTCGGTGAATGAGTGAGAGCCCCTATGGAGATGAAATCCACGCCGGTCAATGCGGCCTGACGGACAGTGGAAAGATTAATCCCTCCTGAGGCCTCGATATTTACCTTGCCTTTCAATGATTTCATTACCTGGCGCATTTCTTTAGGGCTCATGTTGTCCAGCATGATAATATCGGCGCCGGCTTCAGCGGCTTCCATCGCTTCCGTAACAGAATCGACCTCAACTTCAACCTTGAGTCCGTGGGGAGCGTTTTTCTTTGCTTTGGCGACGATATCTTTCAGATTCATTCCCGTGGCGCGCAACGCCGCGAGGTGATTGTCTTTAATCAGTATGCCATCACCGAGGTGGAAGCGGTGGTTCCTGCCTCCGCCCATGCTCACGGCATGCTTTTCCAGTCGGCGGAGGCCGGGGGTAGTTTTTCGAGTATCGGCAATGTACGTCTTCAGGCCGTGCATTTCAGCGGTATATTGTGCCGTCAGTGAGGCAATGCCGCTGAGACGCTGCAGGAAGTTGAGCGCCGTGCGTTCGGCGTTAAGGATGCTGATTACCCTACCGCCGACCTCAGCGATTTTATCACCGGGCTTGACGGCGGTTCCATCTTTGCTCAGTACGGAGAATGAAATCGAAGGGTCAACCCGGAGAAAGACCTTTCTGGCTATCTCTACTCCGGCCATGATACCGGCTTCTTTGGCCGATATGGTGGCTCTGCCCTTGAGTTCTGGCTGAATCAGTATCTCGCTGGTAACATCGCCACGCCCCAAGTCCTCCGCCAGGGCAAGGTCAATGATGGCAGCTATCTGTTCTTCTGGCGCTGGCGTTTTCTCCATTTTATTACCCTTTTGATTACTCTGCAGTAAAAACTATATGGCGCTGCCAATCAGCGGATGTTTGGGGGAAGTCGGAGCGAAAATGCGCGCCGCGACTTTCCTCCCGTCGCAACGCCGCTTCGGTAATCAACCGACCGGTCAGCACCAGGTTGTGTAGCTCATGGGAAGGGCGGTCCGTGGGTGGTGGCAATGTTTGCTGCCACGCCGCTAAAGTGTCGGCTGCTCTGGACAGGCCATCACGGTCGCGTATCACACCAACATTATTCCAGATGAGTTGCT
>CBFDCY010000123.1:0-3530 GCA_965603425.1 uncultured Dehalococcoidia bacterium
AGCGCTGTGCCGCGCTGATGAGCTCGGGGTGCTGAGCAAGCTGCACCCGAAATTGAAGGCAGATGATTGGCTTTCGGCTAAATATGAACAGGCACGAGGGTGGAGTTCACCCGAAAACCCATCAAGTGAGCTTTACCTGGCTCTGCTGGTCTACCGTATGGGCAGCAAGGACGTTGAAGAGTTTATTTCCTACCTGAGTTTGAGGAAAGCAACCAGCCGGATACTTTTTGACACGATTGACCTGAAGGGAAATCTGGGACATCTGGCGTCTCCGCAGGTAACATCGGCCCAGGTCTACATGCGGCTCGTCGGCTGTGCCATAGAAGCGGTGGTCGCCAACATAATCGCTGCCGGGATGCCGTCCGCGGTGCCGCGCCTTACTGAATTCATCGAGAAGCTGAGATATATAAGGCCCGTCCTCAATGGCGAGGACTTGAAAAAATTGGGGGTGGCACAGGGGCCGGAAATTAAAGAAATGCTGCATCGGCTGCTTGAAGCCAGGCTGGACGGGAAAGCTGCTACCAGGCGTGACGAAGAAGCCCTGGTTCTAAACTGGCTGGCAGGGAAAGGCGCGTAAGCGATGGGTCACAAGAAATCACGTTTCATTATCTTCGGGTTGCTGGTACTGGTGCTGGCCCTCTTCGGCTGGGCGTTATCGACCCAGATGCAGGTTGGCAAGCTGGAGAAAACGATATTGACCGTGCACCGGCAATTCAGATACAAAGGCGATGAGCACAATATCAGCCTTTCCCTACCCCTGACGCAGTACCTCCATTACCAGGAAAAGGCAAGGCCGTCATGGTTGAACTACCCCTATAGCCATCCTTATCATTTCTTCGCGGAATACGTTGCCATGGCAAAGGACCCTGATGACGATGCCACCATTGATAATGTTGTCAGCTGCCTTGATGAGGTGGCGGCATCGGAAGGGTTCAACGACTATAAGAAAATCGAGTTCGCGCTTGTCTTTGTCCAGAGCTTTACCTATATCGGGGACAATGTCACGGCGACCCTTGATGAGTATCCCCGCTATCCGGTGGAAACGCTTTTCGACCGCGAGGGAGACTGCGAGGATACCTCGATTTTGCTTGCCTCCATCCTGAACGAGATGGGCTACGACGTGGCCATGCTCCTCTTCGAGGAGTTCGACCACATAGGGCTGGGCGTCAACATGCCGCCGGAATACCAGGTCTTTGGCAACTCCTGGATATATGAGGACCGGCGGTACTGGTACCTGGATACCTCGGGAGGAAAGTCAATCGGCTGGTGCCCTGAGCCTTACGACGTAACCTCTGCGTATGTCTATCCGGTGGGGGAGTAATTTAACCCTCTTAGGAGAATCAAGCATGTTATTAAATTCTAAATGGGCATCACCGGAAGACTTTGCTACGCTATTCCAATATTTTTGGCATCGAGATTTCCCTATTGACCAGCTAGCAACGGGTGCAAAACGCACAGATTGGACAATTCATATTGGAGTTGTGGTGAGGAATATCGCTGACTTGATGGGTTTGGTCACGAGATTTGAAAGGAGAGGAAGAAAAGATGCCGTGCTGCGGAGCGCAGCCGGAGATGAAATAGCTATAGAATGGGAGTGGGGTGGCGTGTGGGGGCAGAACGAGATAGAAAAGCTAAAGCAACACGAGTTATGGAGTAAGAGAAAGGAAGATAAAGATAGATTACTAAAATATGCAGTTTTAATAACTTACACGCATACTCGGAATATAGAGAATGTGTATAAGGAAGTAATGAAGAGATGGGAAGAGGCACGCTGGCCACTCCTTCTCATTCTGGTTGATTTAGAGGAATCCAAAAAATTTTCTTCGGGTAAAGAATTTAAAAATATTCAAATGTCTATATTTGATGGTAAAAAGCAGGAGGAACTTCGAACCGCTCCAGCATTTCCCTGGGAAATTAGTGGAACACGCTGGTCTCTAATGAAATAGATTTATCGCAAGTGTTAGTTATCTTCTGTATTTTATAAAGTCTCCACCAGGTGCGTCTCCATGTTCTGTTGTTTGCACCGTGTGTAAAGTTCTTCAGCCTGCGGTTTGTCTTTTAAGAGCGTGAAGAGCGCCGGGCCGGAGCCGGCCAGGTGGACGTGGGGTGCGCCCATTTTCCTGAGATGGTCGCGGTAGACCTTCAATTCTGACCCTCCGGTAAAGACAACGTTTTCAAAGGTATTGAAAAGCGCCGATGATTCCCTACCTTCCTGAAGTTCTTTGACCATGCGCTGCGTTATCTGTCCGTCGGTGAAGTGGCTGGCATTCAGGCTGGCGTAGAGCTTTGCCGTTTTGCCGGGAGGGCGGGGCACATCAGGGATGACCAGCACCACCCAGTGGTGGGGTAAAGGGGGGAGGGGGGTTAACACCTCACCTCTTCCCTCGGCCAGTGCGGTACCACCATGGAGGAAAAAGGGGACATCCGAGCCAAGCTGCGCTGCAAGCTCAGTTAGTCTTTCCTGGGGCAGGTTCAGTTCCCAGACCTGGTTCAGTCCGCAAATGGTGGCCGCCGCTGTGCTGCTGTCGCCGCCCAGTCCTGAAATCAGGGGAATGCGGTTCTCTACCTCTATGGCTATTCCTTCGGTTGAACCGATTGTTTCTCGCATCAGGTTGACCGCCCGTGAAACGAGGCTTTTCTCCGCTGACCACTGCGGTGAATCCGACCGGATATCCACTGACCGGCTGGCTTCAAAACTGAGTTGGTCGCAGAGGCTGATGGTCTGGATGACACTCCTGATTTCGTGATAGCCGTCCGGTCGCCGGGCTAACACTTCAAGGGTTAAATTCAGTTTGGCTGGTGCCGATATGGTCAGCATGCCGCCTTCTTCCTTTTTCATTTTGTGTGTGCCCGCCACAGTTGCGCCCATTCCTCAAGGGTCAAAGTCTCAGCGCGGCGCTGTGGCGCTATGCTGGCTACTTCCAGCAGGTGAGAGGCCTCGGACTTGGATATACCGAGGCCGCGAGACAGAGAGTTGGCCAGCTGCTTGCGGGGGCTGGCGAAGCCAGCTCTGACCGTTTCAAAGAAGCTAGCGGTGTCGTCAACTGCCACCGCCGTCTTTGAGTACAGGTCAATGCGCAGTATCGCGGAATCGACCTCCGGCGCTGGATAAAAGGCTCCCGCCGGCACCTGGCTGATAATCCTGGGCTGGCCATAAAGCTGCACGCTGATGCTGAGGAGGCTTCTTTTACCCGGCCCGGCAGCAATGACCTCGGCCACCTCTTTCTGCACCATCACCACCATCAGCCCCGGCTTTATGGCAGCTTCCAGAAAGCGGCGCAGGACAGGCGAGGTGATGTAATAGGGAAGGTTGGCCACCACCTTGTAAGGTTCTGGCTCAGGTAATAGAGCCGCCGGGTCAATCTTGAGGATGTCTTCGTTGATAATGGTAACATTGGGAAGAGAAGCCATTTCCTGCTTTAAAAAGGCAGCCAGCTTGTCGTCGAGCTCAATGGCGATGACCCGCCGGACTTTTCGGGCAAGTTCTCTGGTCATAATTCCCAGTCCCGGGCCTACTTCAAGAACGATAT
>CBFDCY010000124.1:0-3516 GCA_965603425.1 uncultured Dehalococcoidia bacterium
CCACTTTCACCGATTCTGGAGCCAGCTTAAAAATTGCCCCCAGGCTTTCCAGTTCCTGGCGCTGGAATGGGATACCGATGTACCGGTCTTTTTCCCCTTTGCGGTGGCGGTATTTGGGTGTCCAGACATCGGGATGGGCAATTATTTCTATCTCTTTATCTATCCGGCGCAGCATCTGGTGCAGGCCGCCGGTATGGTCAAAGTGGCCGTGGCTCAAAACAATCTTGCTGATTTGTTTAGGGTTGACGCCGAGGCTATCAATATTGTGGGCGGTGGATATAGTCTTGCCGGTGTCGAATAAGATGGCTTCCTGTCCGGTTTCAATGAGAAAGCTTACCCCCCACTCTGCCAGGAGGTCGCGGGAGCCCGCCGTATTCTCGCTCAAGGTGGTAATGCGCAATGCCATTTTCTTCACCCCAATTATAGGTTATCCCGGCGGGAGTGGCAATAGTCTGACCGGTCAGGCTGCGCTGGCATCGCGGTGGTGTTCTCGGGTTCTGCGGCGCAGCTTATTGATGCCGAAGGAGATAAAAAGCACCGTGCCGCTGACCAGAATGATGGTGGCGCCGGAGGCTAGGTTGAGAACATAAGAAATCCACAACCCGCTGAAGGTAAAGACGACTCCGGCCAAAATCGCCAGCAGCATCATATTTTTCAGGTTGTGGGTGAACTGTCGGGCCAGCGCCGCCGGGATGGTGAGCAGGGCAATGACCAGGATGATGCCGACCACTCTTATCAGGACGACCACGGTCAGGGCTATCAGGCAGAGCAGGAGAAGATACAGTCTTTCGGTGGGCACACCTGATACGGTGCTGAATTCTTCATCAAAGGAAAGGTACAGGAATCCCTTGTAGAGCAGGGCAACGACCACGATGATTACCACGTCAAGGACGAGCATCAGCATTAAATCGAAGAACGGTACCGTCAGGATATTGCCGAAGAGGTAGCTGAAAAGGTCGGGGGCGTATCCCGGCGCCAGGCCGATGAAAATTATGCCCAGTGCCATCCCCATTGCCCACAGGATACCGATGGCGGTGTCCTCGGGCAGCCGGGTACGTCTGGTTACCAGACCGATGCCGAGCGACGAGGCGACGGTAAAGACCATTGCCCCCAGCACCGGATTTATGCCCACCAGGTACCCCAGCCCGATACCGCCAAAAGAGGCGTGGGCAATGCCGCCGCTGATAAAGACGACCTTCTTGACCACCACGTAGACGCCGACAATGCCGCAGGCGATGGCTGCCAGCAGTCCGGCCAGCAGGGCATTCTGCATGAACTGATACTGAAGCACATCGAGCATGGCTTAATGTTTCCTCAGTACCCGGTGGGGCACGGTGCCGTGGGCAATGAGCTGGACCGGGCAGCGGTATGTCTTCTCCAGCTCTTCAGCCGATACCTCTTTGGAACCATGATAAAACAGCTGGTGGTTCAGGCAGGCAATTTCACTTACATAAATGGAGACCGCGCTAACATCATGGGACACCAGGACAATAGCCATGCTATCCTTTAATTTGTCCAGCAACTCGTAGAAATCGGCCTGCATACTCGTGTCGATGCTGGCGGTAGGCTCGTCAAGCAGCAGTAATTTCGGATTTGTCGCCAGGGCGCGGGCAATGAAGACGCGCTGCTGCTCGCCACCGGAAAGCTTGCCAATCTGCCTGTCTTTGTAGTCGAGCATCTCCACGGTCTCCAGAGCTTCGGTGGCTGCTTTTCTATCTTCCTCGCGGTAACGTTGCATAAGACCGGCCCTGTTATAGCGGCCCATAAGGACCACTTCGAACACACTGATGGGAAAATCGTGGTCGAAAAGGTTGAACTGTGAAATGTAGCCGATGTGTTTCCTTCCCCGCTCCGGCGGCATACCCAGCACGGTGACTCTGCCCCGGGCTGGCTTTATCAGCCCCAGGATTACCTTGAGCAGCGTGGTCTTGCCGCCGCCATTGGGCCCGATGATGCCGAGGAAGTTGTTTGATTCTACGGAAAGGTTTATCGCTTCCAGTACCGGGATGCTGTCATAGTACACCCAGACATTCTCCAGCTTTACCAGTTCTTTAGCCGTCATTTTCTGCTCACCACATAGACAGTCCGGATATAATTATTATGCAATTTTAGCTTAACGTCAACCGTTTTAAGTGTTCTGGGAGAACCCCGCGTAAGGCGTCAACCTTTTGAATGTGGTTTAAACCAGATGGGTGTTCTGGCGTCAGATGGAGAGTCGTAGTCGGGCTGGTAAGGCTTGATATCGATTACCGGAGTGCCATCAATGGCATCCAGGCCGGAGACGGTAAGCACGTTTCTCTCTCGTTTCAAGAGCCTGGCTGTGGTCTTGCCGATGGAGTTGGGCCGGTGAGGGGAGCGGCTGGCGAAAATACCGATGAGCGGGCGGTTAGGGTCGTGCCTGGGACGGACTTTCAAGGGTAGAGATTTGTCAGCCAATCTATCCATCCAGAAAAGGACAATGATGTGGGAGAATTCATCCAGATTATCGAGTGCCTCCGTCAGTTCGGGCTCGATTTCAATGAGGGACACGACGTTATCCCAGTCGTAAGGCGGCTTGGGCGGTTTCCGGACCGTGTTCCTCACGGTGCCGATGGGCTTTAAGGTTATGGTGGACTTCTGCCTTTCTATTTTCAGCCACCTCCCGCATGACTTCTAAATGAGAAAGGCTGCACTTAACGGCAGCCCCGATAATTTACGCTGTCCTTGCTATTCCAGAGGCGTCAGCGTCAGCAGCTTTTTGGCTATCTTGGGATATTTGGCAATGAAGAGCAGCTCATCCTCAACTAGCGGTTTCTGCGCTTCGACGTTGGCATAGCGGGCAAGCTCCAGAATCTCGGCGGCTTCCTCCCGACTGTTGAAGTGAACCTCCATTTTGCCCATGATGTGACTGAAGCCGGAAATACCACTGTACTGTCCGGCGATAATTTCCCGCCCCGTTTCCACCGTTACCGGGTCGCCGCGTCCCAGCTCCTCAAAGCCGTAGAGTTCATAGTTCTCCGGGTCTTTCAGCACGCCGTCGGCGTGAATGCCGGAGGCGTGGGCAAAGGCATTCGCCCCGACTCCGGGCTGGTTCATCGGAATGTCAACGTCAAAGGCGTAGCTGGCGAACTTGGCTATCTTGAACGATTTGGAGAGGTCAATCGGCTGTCCCAGCTGGTACTTATCGGTGAATTGCTTTGACTTGGTTATCGCCAGAATTACCGCTACCAGGTCAGCGTTGCCGGCCCTTTCTCCCATGCCGTTCACGGTGGTATTGATGTACGCATCCTGACCGCCGTCAATAGCGCCTTTTGCTCCGGCTACGGAATTGGCCACCGCCATCCCCAGGTCGCCATGGCAGTGAATTTCAATGGGCATGCCGGTGTTTTCCGCCAGGGTTCTAGTGGTCTCGTAAATGGTAAACGGGTTGTCGTAGCCAAGGGTGTCGCAGTACCTGAGGCGGTCAGCGCCATGTTCTCTGGCCGCCAGGCCGAACTTGGTGAGGAATTTGATGTCGGTTCTCGATGCGTCTTCGGC
>CBFDCY010000125.1:0-3508 GCA_965603425.1 uncultured Dehalococcoidia bacterium
AGCGTATTTATCCGCGAGATTCAGCGCGACGCTATTACCAGGGAACTGCGGCACGTTGATTTCTACCAGGTGAAACGAACCCAGAAGATTGCTGTGGACGTGCCCATTGTACTCGTTGGAGAAGCGCCGGCGCTGAAATTCAAGGGACGCATGCTGGTTCACGGCATCAACAGCCTGAACGTCGAGTGCTTGCCTACCAATGTCCCACCTCAGATCGATATTGATATCACACAGCTGGAAGAGGTGGAGCAGGCCATCAATGTCAAAGATATCGTCCTTGACCCGGAAATCACGGTCCATGCCGACCCCGAGCAACTGGTGGTGAAGATAAGCGAAGTGATGGTGAGGGAGGTCGAGGAAGTGCCCGAGGTTGCAGAGGAAGAAGCAGAGGCAAGGGCTGAGGAGGCAGCCGCCACGGAAGAGGAGGCGCCAGCGGAAGAGGGCTAGCCCGGAGTTGACCGCGATAATAGCCTGTCCGATTACCCGGCGATTATCAGGCGATGATTATTGACTTTCATGCTCACGTCTTCCCACCCCGCGTCAAGCAAAAGCGCGGTCAGTACATTGACCGCGACCCGTGCTTTGCGCTGCTCTATTCGCAGAAAGAAGCCAAAATCGCCACCACCGAGGACGTCATCGAGAGCATGGACAAGGCCGGCATTGACATCTCGGTCATTGTCAACTTCGGCTGGATAACCCATGAGCTGTGCGTGGAGACCAACGACTATATTCTGGAATCAATCGCCCGCTACCCCAAGCGACTTATCGGTTTCGGCACGGTTCAACCACAATCGGTCGATGCCGCCGTCACTGAAATTGAACGCTGCGCCCAGGGTGGTGCCAAGGGCATCGGTGAGATGCGACCCGACATGCAACTGCTGGACTTCGATGACGAGTCCATCATCTCTCCATTCATGGAAGCAATCAAAAAACACCGGCTCATCCTCCTCACCCACGCCTCCGAGCCCGTAGGCCACGACTATCCCGGCAAGGGAATCATCACTCCGGATGTGCTTTATCCTTTCCTCACCGCACACCCTGATGTAACCATTGTCTGTGCCCACTGGGGGGGTGGCCTGCCGTTTTACGCGCTGATGCCCGAGGTGCCGAAGGCATTGCAGAACGTCTACTTCGATACTGCCGCCTCGCCGTTTCTTTACCAGCCCCAGATATATTCCCTGGTCAGCCAGCTGGTCGGCGCGGATAAGATACTCTTCGGCAGCGATTACCCTCTGATGCCACAGACCCGCCTGCTCCAGGAAATCAATTCGGCAGCCATAAACGAGGAAGAGAAGAGCCTGATTCTATCCGGTAACGCCAGCCGAATACTGAAGCTCTAAGACCAGTAATATTCAGTTCTGGCAATGGCCGGCAACAAATACTATGGAGCAGATACGTTCGTTTATCGCCATTGAACTGCCTCACGAGGTAAAATCAGCGCTTGCCGAATTGCAGGCCGGTCTGCAGCCGGATAAGCAGCCTTCGGTGAAATGGGTTGACCCGTACAGCATACACCTGACCCTGAAGTTTCTGGGCGATATTGCGGCGGCCAAAATCAGCGATATCACCAGCACCATCGAGGAAGCGTCGCGTGAAATAGCACCTTTCTCGCTTGAGGTAAAGGGACTGGGAGTCTTCCCCAACTTCAAACGGGTAAGGGTGGTCTGGGTAGGTGTGGGGGGAGATACCTCCCGACTGAAGCTGCTCCAGCAACGCATTGAGTCCAACCTGGTACCATTCGGCTTTGCCCGTGAGTCACGTCCGTTCACCCCCCACCTGACCCTGGCCCGCGTCAGGGAGAGGATAGCACCGACCGAGCAGCAGAGCTTCGGACAGCTTATCGCCGGGGCCAGTTTCGAGACCGCCCATCAGTTCACGGTGGACAGCATCAACCTGATGCGCAGCCAGCTGACCAGAGAAGGTGCCATTTACCGCCAGCTTACCGCCGTCAGCCTGAAAAAGACCTTGTCAAAAGGTTCTGATAATTGTATACTAAAAACAACTTAAGGATGGGAGGAGGACCTCATGGAACAGTTCAATTTCCCCAAATGCCAGAAATGTCAGACTGGTGACCTGGTGCCCCTTTCCGATTTCGGCAGTCAGGGGGCTGCAATTTGCTATAAAGCCTGGGTTTGCACCAATCCTGAATGCGGCTTCAACCTGAAAATCAGGAATGGTGATGTTTATCTTAACGAGCCCATTATGAGTGGAGCGCTGCACAACAGCCGCGCTCGATAATGCGCCAAATTCCCTGCGAAACCTCATAAATTAGGTGATATCGTGCTTCCTCAGCTAGCTAGACTAAGGGGGGCAGCGCTCGATTTTATTTTCCCACCGTACTGTGTCGGCTGTGGCCGGGAAGGAGCCTTTATCTGTCCCGCCTGCCGCCAGTCACTGCCGCGAATAATGCCTCCCGTCTGCCCCAAGTGCGGTCGGCCTCAATCCAGCGAATTAATTTGCCCCGATTGCGTGCGGTGGCAGGCAACCATAGACGGTATCCGCTCTCCATTTCGCTTTGAAGGCGTTATGCGCGAGGCAATCCATCAACTCAAATACCAGAACCTGAGGGCACTGGCAGTCCCTCTGGCCGGAATGCTGCAGGAATACCTCAGCGCCAGCCCGCTGGACTTCGACGTTCTGGTGCCGGTACCTCTTCACGGGAAACGATTGAGAGAGCGCGGTTACAATCAGGCCCGGCTGCTGGCACAGGAGCTGGGAAAACTGATAAATATACCCGTATTGGATGATGTCCTGGTTCGCCGGAAGCATACGCCTCCGCAGGCCCGGACGGCGACCATCGAGGAGCGGAAACATAATATTGCTGATGCCTTTGCCTGCAGCGACAACCGGCTCCGGGGAAGGCATGTGCTGCTGCTTGACGATGTGTCCACCTCTGGAACCACGCTCGATGCCTGCGCGGTAGCGTTGAAAACCAACGGGGCAGCGGCGGTGTGGGGACTGGCCATGACACGAGAGATTTAAGCGTCAGGAGTGAAAAGATGGAGCTGCAGATTACGGGACAGAACATGGAAGTATCTTCGGAAGTGCGCCGATACGCTGAGCGTAAAATCGGGAAGCTGACACGCCATTTCCCCAACATCATTGAGTCCATCGTGGAACTCAGCCAGGAAAAGACCCGGTCTCCCCAGCAGAAATTCATGGTGCGGGCCAGCGTGACCGGCAATGGTGTCAGCCTGCACAGCCAGGAGCGTGCTGAAGACCTGTTTCAGGCAATCGATAAAATCACCTCAGTGCTGGACCGCCAGCTGGAGCGCCAGAAGGGAAAGCTCTATGAAAAAGGCAAAGGTAACTCGCTGGCGCGAGGTGAGTTCAAGGTAGAAACAGCTCCCGCATTCCAGCCGGAAGTGGTCAAGGTGAAGCGGTTTGCCATGAAGCCAATGTCCGTGATTGAGGCTGCTGAGCAGATGCAAATACTGGGGCACAGCTTTTTCTTCTTTCTCAATACTGAAACCGAGGAGTTCAATGTGCTGTACCAGCGCCAGGACGG
>CBFDCY010000126.1:0-3484 GCA_965603425.1 uncultured Dehalococcoidia bacterium
ACTTCAGAGCCCGGAAAACTAGTGTACTTTAGCAGACAAAAAATGATAAGTCAAAAGAGAAATACCCGACTAAGGCAGTTTAAATGGGGCAATAAACCATTATACTACCCCCTTAACAGGGTATCAGAAAAAATACGTCCATATACTGCGGAATACTCCCTGATACTCCCACTTTTGTACTGTGTCGTATTCAGTACCATTATCGGGCAAATTTTATAAATAATTTACCACTGAAAGTATTATTTCGGAGCTGTTCCCAAATGGTGACGGTGAAGCCGTAATTGCAAATATCATCCTGCAGCGCTATTATTAATTGCGGAAAAGCCTGGCGGGAAGGTAGTGACAGATGTCATGGCAGAAATGAAAGAAAGAAAAAGAGAATTCAAGACAACGGTTGATGGTATTGTGGTTGAGAGGGTATATAGCCCCGATGATGTATCGGAAAACGAAATCGCTGCTGGTCTGCCAGGGAAGTATCCTTTTACCCGTAACATAATGCCAGCCGGTTATCGCACCAGGTTGTGGACGATGCGCCAGTATGCCGGCTTTGCCACTGTAGAGGAGACAAACAAGCGCTACAAATACCTTTACAAGCAGGGACAAACCGGTTTCAGCGTCGCTTTTCACCTGCCAACTCAAATGGGCTATGATTCGGACCATCCCCTGGCGCTTCCCGAGGTTGGGCGGGTTGGCGTGGCGATTGATTCACTGAAGGATATGGAAGACCTCTGGAGTGGCATTCCACTCGGCGAGGTAAGCACCTCAATGACAATCAACGCCACTGCTCCCATTATACTGGCGATGTACATCGCTGCCGCAGAGAAACAGGGCGTGGCGCAAGGTCAACTCATGGGAACCGTTCAGAATGACCTGTTGAAAGAATATGTGGCCAGAAATACGTATATCTTCGCTCCCGAACCCTCAATGCGACTGACCACGGATATATGCGGCTACTGCGCTCAGAATATGCCGAAGTGGAACTCAATTAGCATTAGCGGCTATCATATGCGCGAGGCCGGGGCGACCGCCATTCAGGAGGCCGCCTTTAGTTTATGCAATGGAATCGCTTATGTACAGGCGATGATTGCTCGGGGAATGGACGTTGATTCTTTTGCCCCGCAATTCTCTTTCTTCTTTGCCGCTTTTAGCAATCTTTTTGAAGAAGTGGCCAAGTTCCGGGCACTGCGCCGGATGTGGGCAAAGATAATGAAGGAAAGGTTCAATGCTCAGAATGAACGGTCAATGATGCTCAAGTTCCACGTTCAGACCGGCGGCTGTACCCTGGCCGAGCAGCAGCCGCTCAACAATGTGGTCAGAGTAACCATACAGGCACTGGCGGCGATTCTTGGCAGCTGCCAGTCCCTGCATACCAACTCTTATGACGAGGCGCTTGCCTTGCCCAGTGAGGAAGCGGTGCAGTTGGCCCTGCGTACACAGCAGATACTTGCCTTTGAGAGCGGTGTCGCTGACACTGTCGACCCGATGGGTGGCTCATACTATGTGGAATGGCTGACCAACAAGATAGAGGAAGGCGTACAGAAATATATCGCCACGATAGACAAAATGGGTGGGGCGCAGGAAGCGATTAAGAAAGGTTACATTCAGAGAGAGATAAGGCGGTCAGCTTACAACCACCAGAAGGCGGTAGATGCCGGCGAACAGGTTGTGGTTGGTGTCAATCAATATACTTCGGAAGAGCAGCCGGCCCTGGAGCTGTTTGAGATTGATGAGGGCGTTGCCAGGAAGCAGCTAGAGCGACTGAGCAAGCTAAAAAGCCGGCGAGATAGCGATGAGGTTCAACAGGTTCTGGATAGGGTGCGCCAGGTAGCCAGCAGCGGGGAAAATATCATGCCGGTTCTCATTGAAGCGGTGAAGGCCTATGCCACGGTCGGGGAGATATCTGACGCACTGAGAGACGTGTTCGGCGAGTACAAAGAACCAAGTGTGCTGTAACGCGCACTTGTAACACATGGGGAGTATGACATGGTAAGAAAGAAAACACGGGTATTGATAGCTAAACCGGGCCTTGACGGACATGACCGCGGCGCCATCGCGGTGGCGCAGGGATTGAGAGATGCGGGCATGGAGGTCATCTATCTGGGATTGCGTTTGACTCCGGAACAGATTGTGGAGGCGGCAATACAGGAAGACGTTGACGTTATCGGTCTGAGCTGCCTTTCCGGCGGGCACCTGACGCTCTTCTCCAAAACAATGGATAGTTTCAAAGAGAGAAGCGATAAGGAAATTATATTTATCGGGGGTGGCATCATTCCGAAGAAAGATATCACGGCGTTGAAAGCGGCTGGTATCACGGGAACCTTTGGCCCGGGAACACCGATTAATGAAATCACCAGCTTTATCAAGGCTGAACTGGAGAAGGGAAGCGATGATAAAGAAGATTAACCACATTGGTATTGCCGTTAACAGCATTGACCAGGCCCTGAAGCTCTATACCGAGGTGCTGGGACTGGATGTCAATAAAATAGAAGTTGTCGAAGAACAGCGGACCAGGACCGCTATCCTGCCGGTGGGCGAGAGCAGAATCGAGTTGCTCGAGTCAACTGACCCGGAAGGCCCGGTTGCCAAATACATTGCAAAATTCGGTGAAGGGATGCACCATCTGGCGCTGGAGGTGGCTGATATTGACGAAGCGTTGAGGCAGGTATCGCAAAGCGGCATACCCTTGATTGATGAAAAACCCCGGAAAGGTGTTGAGGATACGAGTATTGCCTTCCTGCATCCCAGAGGTACCGGCAGAGTGCTGCTGGAGCTGGTGCAAGGCTGATTGCCCGTGATACGCCCTGACGCTATGCCATAACCGAGATGAGAAAAGTACTACCTTTTTTCATTGCCCTGTTCCTGATATATGCCGCTGTTGTTCCTTCCTGTCAGCCAGAAACCGCCGTTGACGAGGAGCAGCGACGTCAGTTGATAGCAGAGATAAAAGATTTTGAAAGAGAACTCGGCTTTGCTGAGACTGAAAATTTCAAAACGTATAGTCCGGAACTGGAAGCGTACCACTACTTATTCTACACGCCCAGCCTGCAGCTGCCGTACTCACTCGATGACCCCACCCTGATATCGGCGATTGGAACCCGGGACAGCGTCTATCTCGATTTTAACAAGTATGATGCCTATTTTTATTCAATTCCGTCTGTGGCCGGAGAAGGCACGCCGGTGACCGAATCTTTGCTGAAAGCGCCCCTCTACCGCTTCATCCAGATCATCTTTCACGAGGACTGGCATGAGCAGATTGACCTGCCTCACGGACTGGAGGAACCGTCGGCGGAGATAATCGGTTATGCCTCCGCCGTGCTGTTTGCCAGAGACAGGTTCGGTCAGGGTTCACAGGTATATCGAACTCTGGTAAAACACTTCGATAACAAGCTCAAGGAAAGCGAGGTTTACGTAGAATATTACGCCAAACTTGAAACCCTTTATGCGCAGTATCAGGAGGGAAAGCTTTCCGAAATGGATACGTTGA
>CBFDCY010000127.1:0-3422 GCA_965603425.1 uncultured Dehalococcoidia bacterium
CCACTGTCCTGCCGTAAACGCTGTTCAGTACCTGAGCCAGCGCGGCATATATCGCCGAAAGACCGCAGAAGATGCCTTCAATGCCGGCAATTCTGGTTACGACAACGCTGCCGGTGCCATCTCCAATCGCCAGCAGGAAGAACAGAATGGTCAGTGAGGCGAAGACAACCTGGAGCGCCCGATTTAATTTCAGCGTCCCGATGAACATGACGCCGGTGAAGATGCCCCACATCACCAGATAGGATATCATTGCCGGGGTTTCCGGCGCATTGCCCCATCCCATAGCCGGCATGATAATCAGGAACGCCAGTGTGAACCAGAAAAGTCCAAAAGAGCCGAAGGCAGTCACGCCGAAAGTATTGTTCTTTTTGAATTCCATGATGGCGGCAATGACCTGAGAGATACCCCCGTAAAATATACCCATGGCCAGTATCATGGTGCCGAGAGAATAGAGCCCGGCATTGTGCAGGTTCAGGAGAACCGTGGTCATCCCGAAACCCATCAGGCCAAGAGGTGCCGGGTTGGCGGTGGTGTCCTGGATTTTTATCAGGGTTTCCATGAGTGGTGACTTGTCTTGTGCCAAAATTCGCTGCTCCTTTCTATTCCTGTGCCAGATTGCGCGCACGTTTAGACACAGTTAATGATGGTGAGAACATAAAAAAAGGGAGAACCAGATTTATGGTTTATCCCGTGTGCTCCTGTGTGCCTAAGTAATATATTACCATATTCAGGCGATTTCTCGCAAATTTTCTATTCTGGCGCCTTGTTGGGTCTGGTATCTATTACCGCCCAGGGTAAATCCTGACCCTCCCCCCACTCCTGGTGAGCGTAAAAGTCAGCATCTAGCTGGCATTTAGTCACTGCCTTTCGCCAGCCGGCGAGCGAGCTCTCCTCGATATCATTCAGCACCCGGGCGACGCTCGTATCACCGCGTGCGAGCACTGCTTGAACCTGACTCCATGCCGGGCTTTCACATTTCAGCTGGATGCCTCTTGGTGCCAGGCTGCTTTTTAATCGGGCAACCCGCTGTCTCAATGTCTCTACTGGCGCCATGGGCAGTCGCTGAAACGGCGTGCCGGCCTTGGGGACGAACGGGGCGATATTGAGCGAAAGGCGGGTACCTTTTAGTTGCCGATCGAGAATGCCTTTGCACCGGAGGGCCAGCTTGGCAATTTCGGCTATGTCCTCATCTGTCTCTGTGGGCAGGCCGACCATGAAATACAGCTTGAGCTGCTTTACGCCATGACTTGCCAGCCGGTCAACCGCACCGGTAATATCGGCTTCGCAGATGCCCTTGTCGATAGCCTGACGCAGGCGTTCCGAACCAGCCTCGGGGGCAAGGGTTATCGTCCGGGCGCCCCCACCGACGATGTCAGCAATTATGCGGTCCGGGAGGTTACTGGCACGCATTGAGCTCATGGAGAACTGAGCCCCCATGTTGCGCAGGCCGGCCAGCAGTTCTTCAAGGTGAGGATAGTCAGAAACTGCCGGTCCTACCAGACCCAGGCGCTTTCGGTGATGGAGGCCTTCCTCTGCCTGTGTGAGCAGGGTGTCGACCGAGCGGAAGCGCATCGGCTTGAAGATATTTTTGACCAGACAGAACCGGCAACGCCAGGGGCAGCCCCGTTCCACCTCAATCAGGTACAGGTCGCCCAGCTCGGTGTCTCTGGTCAGTATGACCGAACTGACCGGGAAGTTATCAAGGTCTTCTGCCCACTGGCGGTTTACGGGAGTCGCTGGCGGTATCAGCGGGACATACATGCCGGGCACGGAAGCCAGCGATTTCAGCAGCTCCTCACGCTTCCCACTTATATCATCGGTTATCAGTGGCAGCAGGCCGGTCAGCAGTTTTTCTGCCTCCCCGATGCCGAAGCCGTCGAAGAATGGAGCCAGAGGCATGGGGTTGGCGGTGATGCAGGGCCCGCCGGCGATAACCAATGGATGGCTTTCATCGCGGTCGACCGAGAATAGTGGGATGCCACTGGCTTTCAATATGGACACAACGTTGAAATAGTCGACCTCATAAGAGATGGTGAAAGCCACTGCTTTGAAATCGGAAAGCGGTCGCCTTGATTCGATTGATACCGGAGGAATTTTCCGTTCCTGGTTATCCTTCTCCCAGAAAACCCGCTCGCACACGATGTCGCGGTGCCTGTTGAGCAGGGAGTAAAGAGCGTGCAGGCCCAGATTGGACATGCCGATATAATATGAGTTGGGATAAACGAGAGCGATGGGTAATCTGCCGCCCCAGTCTTTGATGACAGTGCCTTCTTCTCGGGTAAGGCGCTCCCTGAGGCTGATTTCCAATCCTTGGGCTCTGCCTCCTCCTTGCCGGTTCATGCCATATTATGATTTCCAGCAGCCTCTCATGAACTGCTTGTTCAGGGTGATAACTCTATCAGACACGTTTCGCAGCAGCCATGACGTGCCCCTTTTACCGAACAGAGCCACTTCAACATGCTTGCCATTATCCTTCACTGCCTGAAGAGCGCCAACATAGTCGCTGTCACCGGCAACGAGAATCACCACGTCGTAGTTGTTCTTGAAACTGTGGGTCAGCATATCCGTGGTCAGCTGGACATCAATGCCTTTCTCGTACGGGGGCACACTCGGCCAGTTGGTATAGACCAGCCGGCCCAGGCGCAGCTCAATGTACGGTACGGCGTTCACCCCGGAGAAAAACGCCTGCTGGTGCCGGTAGCGTTCCGGTTCCTCCCTCTTGCCCACCTTGGCGTTGTAGTAATAAATCCGGATTAACTGACGGCGATTCAGGAGCTTGTGGCAGAACCTGCCCATGTCAACGTCAGTCCGACCGAATATATTTTTCAGCGAGTGGTACATGTTGCTCCCATCAATGAATATCATTACCCGCTCGGCCATTTTCACTGCCTCCTTGGTTGGGTAAAACCTTACCCTTCTTCTAATTATATAGCCTTTGTCGGGAAATTACGACTGCTCTGCCGTATTTGCGAGGTGGCGAAGGTGAGTGGTATAATTGGCCGATATAATCAAGCCGGAGCTCAGGAATGAAACTGACTCGTGAAGAAGTGCTGCACATCGCCCGCCTTGCCCGCCTGGGGCTGACCGAAGAGGAAGTCGATAAATTCAGAGAGCAGCTGTCCAATATTCTGGAGAACTTTGAAATCCTGCAGCAGGTAGACACCACGGATGTCCCGCCCACCGCCCAGCCGCTCGCGCTGCAGAATGTGATGCGAGACGATGAGGTAACTCCCTCCCTTGCCCCCGAGGATATCCTGGCCAACGCCCCCCGTCGGGAAGGGGACTGCTTCCGCGTCCGGGCCGTGCTGGAATAAGATCATTGTCGGAGAGAGTTTTGCCAGACAACCTTGTCGAATTAACCATCCACGAAGCCCACGGCTTGCTTAAAAGTCGGCAGCTATCATCGGTAGAGCTGACCAAGA
>CBFDCY010000128.1:0-3347 GCA_965603425.1 uncultured Dehalococcoidia bacterium
ATGCTGAAATCGCCTTTGTCTTCTGCAGTCGTGAGTATGGTGAGACCGAGCCGACCGATATCTTTCTCAGGATGGTGGAGGATTATAGCATACCACTGGTCACGTTTTCTTACCAGAACTACAAAGGCAAAGTGAGTGGTTCAGGTGGCTCCGGCGAAGGGTTGCCTTCGTGGCGACTTGGCTACGACCGTGAGGTGATAGCAAGGCTCCAGGATTTCAAGCCTGACCTGTGTGTGCTGGCGGGGTATATGCTTATCGTCGGGCCGGAGATGTGCCGGAAATATGATATGATAAACCTCCACCCGGCAGCGCCCGGTGGCCCGGCCGGGACCTGGCAGGAAGTCATCTGGAAACTGATCGAGGCCGATGCGGAATCGACCGGGGCCATGATGCATCTGGTCACGCCGGAACTGGACAAAGGCCCGGTGGTGGCTTACTGCACCTTCCCGATTCGCGGCCAGGCGTTTGACTGTCACTGGTCGGAGATAAAAGGCAAGTCAGTGTCGCAGGTGAAACAGGAACAGGGTGAGGAAAACGCTCTTTTCCAGCTCATCCGCCAGCACGGGGTAATAAGAGAGCTGCCGCTGATTACCACTACCATTCAAATATTCAGCCAGGGCAGGGTGAAAATAACGCCGGATAAACAGGTCATCGACGCTCAGGGAAAATCAATAAGAGGATGTGACCTCACCGCAGAAATCAATGAAAAAATTCGCGGCTCGCTCTGAAATCTGAGCCGGAGAACAAAATTTCCCTCCCCGATGGATAAAGAGAGGGGAATTCATTTTATTGTCCCGGTATTCAGGGGTTATTTCTTCTCAGCTTTCTTGCTGCCCTCTTCCGGTTTTTTCAGGACTTCGTCAACGAGGCCATATTCCACTGCCTGGTCAGCACTGAGGTAGAAATCACGGTCCGTATCATGGGCGATTTTCTCTAGCTCCTGACCGGTATGCTTGACCAGGATACCCCTGATGATGTCCTGAACGCGCATGATTTCGCGGGCGGCAATCTCAATGTCGCTGGCGTATCCCTGGGCACCGCCGAAAGCCTGGTGCATATGGATGGTGGAGTTGGGCAAAGCGTACCGCTTGCCCTTGGCACCAGCGCAGAGCAGTACCGTGCCCATGCTCGCTGCCAGTCCGATGCATATGGTGGATACTTCTGGCTGGATGAGCTGCATGGTGTCGTAAATTGCCAGCCCGGCGTTGATAACACCGCCCGGACAGTGAATATACAGGCTGATGTCCTTGTCCGGGTCTTCCCGCGCCAGGTAGAGTAACTGGGCAACGATTACATTGGCCACCTGGTCGTTAATCGGCATGCCCAGCATAACGATGCGCTCTTTCAGCAGAAGCGAGTAGATGTCGAAGGCTCGCTCTCCCCGACTCCCGCTCTCGATAACCATCGGTATGACATTCGCTGGATTGATATTCATTTTTCAACCCCCTCCTTTTTCGGTTTCCCTTTATTCTCTTTCCCGCCACCGGCTATTTCCACCAGTCGCTCGACTGTTCTACGTGTTAGCAATATCTGTCGAATGGAATCGCGGGACGGTGGTGAATTCAGCGCTTTTTGTAGTTCGGCCTTTTTATCAGCCGTGTTTTGCAGCATCGTTTCAATCTCTTCATCTATTTCCTTCTCGCTTACCTCTGTTTTTTCCGCTTCGGCAACTTTGCCCAGAATCAGAGATTGTGTTATTCTCCTGGTCGCCATCGGTTCCAATTCCTCATGCAGCTGTTCTTCTGTTTTATTAATGCTCTTCAGATATTCTTCCATATTTGCGCCCTGCATCTCAAACTGCCGGGCCTGTTCATTAATCATGCGATGTATTTCAGTTTCTACCAGCACCGGCGGAAATTCAACCTGGGACAGAGCGACTACGGCATCAATCACTTTTTCTTCAAAATCAGCCCTGGCTTTTGCCTCAGCGCGCAATTCCAGGTTTTTGGATACTTCTTTCTTGAGAGCAGCCATGTTTTTGATTTCCGGTCCCAGTTGCGCGGCGAATTTATCATTAAGCTCGGGTAATATCTCCTGTTTCACCTCCAGCATCTTCAAAGTGAAACGGGCTTCTTTGCCCGCGAATTCATCGCGTGGATAGTCCTCGGGAAGCGTGAGAGCAAAACTCCTGTCCTCTTCTTTCTTCATGCCGATGAGCTCCTTGGCAAAGCCCGGGGCTGGGGAAACGGAGTCCTGCATAACCAGGTACTGGACTCCTTCTCGGTTGATAAACGGTGAGTCATCCACCTGGCTCTCCATATTAAATACCGCCAGGTCACCATAGGCGACGGCACGGTCCACCGATTCCCAGGTTGCATTCTGGTGACGAAGCTGCTCAATCACTTCGTTTACATTCGCAGCGGTCACTTTTACCGACTCGGGTTTCATTTTCACGCTCTGATAGTCTCCCAGCTGAACCACAGGCACTAAAGGCACCCTGGCCTTGAAGATAACCGGGTCCGTCTGCAGCAGCTCAACCTCCGGTCGGGCAATGGCTTCTATCTGCTGCTCCTTGATGGCATTTTCATACGCCTGCGGCAGCAGCTGGTTGATTGCATCCTCAAGAACACTGTCGCTGCCCAGATATCGTTCCAGTACGGCACGCGGTGCCTTTCCCTTGCGAAAGCCGGGGATGTTGGCCCGTTTGGCGAGGCGTTGGTAGGATTCTGTCATTGACGCCTCCACTTCCTGTGGTTCCATCTCAATGGTAAGAAATGCCTGGCTGTTCTCTGTCTTCTCTCTGGTTACTTTCACTATTGCTTCACCATCTCAATCCGTGCTTTTTTATCCTGGAAATATTTCAGGAAACCGGTGACGTTCATGGCAACTATTCCGTCTGCCAGATACTGATAAAGAGATTCCGATTCCCGGGCTGGTTCCAGCTCGGAATAAAGTTGCGCTCTTATCTTTTTAAAGGCGGCTTCAAAGTTCTCTTCGTTGAAAGTCCGGGATATGAGTGCATTCCAGGTTCTAAGTTTGTTCGCGGCGGTGTCTATGCTCTCTCTAACCCTGTCCGTGGCACCAAAGTGAGCGAAATAAATCAGTTCTGCGTTCAGTCCCATCAGCTTTTCCAGTGAGGCCAGGGACAGCTCAAGGTCGAAGGCAGGTGGCGGCGTAGCGGGCATCAGCACCTTGCCTCCCGCAACTGAAATGCCAATAGCATCACCGCTGAATACGCCGTTATTCCGGCTCTCCAGGACACATATTTGATGTGGGGCATGCCCCGGCGTATGGAGGACGCGCAGGCTTTGCCTTTCACCGAGTTTGAATACTTCGTCGCCGGATACCGGTATAATTCTCTCTTCATCAATCGGCACCATAAGCCCGGTCTTTTGCACCATTCTTGC
>CBFDCY010000129.1:0-3328 GCA_965603425.1 uncultured Dehalococcoidia bacterium
GCCTCCCGTGCCGCATCTCCCCAGTCATGCAGGCATGACGGGTTGCCGAAAAGTTCATCTAGGTACGGCAGCATTGCCTCTCTGACTTCAGGAAGGAGAGGGGTCGTGGCAGCGTGGTCCAGGTATACTTTCCTCATTTTTGCAACCTGTTGCGCAGTTCCTGCAGCAGAGTCTGCTCGATTCCGGCATGCGTTTCCAGTAACTTGCGCGTGTGGCTGATATAAGCACGCATATCATGAGCCGCCGCTTCCCAACGGTGGCGTGCCATACCGCCGCTGGCCAGCTCTGCAGCATGGTTTTTGGAATGGTTCAGGCGATTTCTCAGGTCGGCGTGTTCGAGGAGAATTGATTTTAAGGAAGATTTCAGTTCTTCGTCACCCTGCCGGTCAATCACTGTCGGTAACGATATTTCCTCAAAATGAAAGTGCTTCTGCAAACCTTCTTCGATGGCTTCCAGGGTACCTTCGAGTTCGTGCAGACCCTGTTTCTGGTCTAATCGACCCGGCATAAAAGCTTCTTTGGCTTCTTCAAAGCCTGTCATCGCTTCCGTATCATTGGCCACTTGCTCCAATTTATGGAAGCGCTGTTTGATTGTTTTATGCTCGGCGATGACCCTTTCAATTACTGCCAGGTCGTCTTCCATTACTTGCCCTCCTCGCAGGCAAAGATGAATACCTGTTTATACTCCCCCTGAGCAGAATAAGTATAACATATTGCTCGTGGTCGTAATAGGCTCACCACCCCGTATTAATAAGCTTTCTGCAACCGGTATAAAACAGCTCCGGTGCTGCCGAGGGCAAGGCCTGTGATGACCATAAAGACCCCGCTGGCCATGACCGCCTGGGTGAGGCCGAAGGCGACGACTGCCAGGTAAAGATAGTTCTCCAGGTTCATTGCCTGAGCGTAGGTCAGTTGATGGGGATCGGTCGGGTCATAGCGTCCCTCGCCAAGAAGGTCACTGTAGGTCGGGGCGATACTACGGCGATGTTCTCTGATGGTATCGCCAGCTTCCATGGCTTCTGGTAATGAGTCAATGACTTCACCTTCCAGTTCCGACTCAATACCGAGAGTCACGTTCTCCACGCGCATGGCTTCTTTGAGTTGGGCATCCCGGGATGCACCCAGCCCAATGAATACTGCGCCCAGTATTACTGCCACCACCCCAATGAGTACTACAAACAGGGAAAGAACACGCATTATTATTACCTCCTCTTTCATTTTATTGTAAGAGACAGATTCACCTCTGCATATGACATATGTCACATACTGGTTACCTCAGATGGGCTATGATAATATAATGAATTTAATGATAGGTCAGTAGAGTTTACCGATGGCTCAGAAATCAGGCCGTAAAAAAGAAAAAGTACGTATACACGTTGGCGGTATGACCTGTACCACCTGCGCCGCCACGATTGAAAAAGGGTTGGCCAAAACCCCCGGTGTTGAAGAGGCGAAGGTCAATTTTGCTTCCGAACAGGCGTCCATAGAATATGACCCGGAACGCGTAAACCTGAGTACGCTCAAGGAAACTATATCCCGCATCGGTTATGGTACGGCGACCCAAAAATCGGTTTTTCCAGTACATGGTATGACCTGTGCTTCCTGTGTAGCGCGCGTTGAACAGGCGTTGTCCAGTGTCTCCGGCGTGGTCTCGGTAAACGTGAACCTGGCTTCGGAAAAAGCTACCGTTGAATACCTGGAAGGAGTCACGGCATCGGACCTGAAACAGGCGGTGGCGGAGGCTGGATATGAACTTGGCGAGGAAGCGGAAACGCTGGAAGATGTTGCCACAGCCTCCAGGCGAGAAACCAGGTCACTGCGAAATCGATTTATTTTCGCTGCCGTTATCGGCTTATTAATACTCGGGCTGGGATTTAGCCCGTTTTTCGCCGGCAAACCATATTTGTTATGGGCGCTGGCGACACCGGTACAGTTCTGGGCAGGCTGGCGTTTTTACCGCGGTATGTGGGGAGCGTTAAGGCACCGGACAGCAGACATGAATACGCTCATCGCCGTCGGCACATCGGCGGCCTATGTTTACAGCGTCCTGGCGGTGCTTCTTCCGGTGTTTTTCACCTCTGGCGGACTAAAACCGCAGCTCTATTTTGACACTTCAGCGATGATTATCGCTCTGATTCTTCTGGGACGCTTCCTAGAGGCCCGGGCTAAAGGACAGACTTCGGAAGCGATTAAGAAACTCGTCGGCATGCAGCCAAGAACGGCACTGGTAATTCGCAACGGGGAAGAAAAAGAAATACCGGTTGAGGAGGTCGCGGTGGGTGACCTGGTGATGGTCCGCCCCGGAGGACGAGTGCCGGTTGACGGCATTATGCGACAGGGCTACTCCAGCGTTGACGAATCGATGATTACCGGCGAAAGTATACCGGTGGAGAAGAAGGTGGGCGATGAGGTTATCGGGGCGACGATAAACAAAACGGGCAGCTTTCAGTTTGAGGCGACCAAGGTAGGTAAGGATACCATCCTGGCGCAGATAATTCGTCTCGTTGAGGAAGCGCAGGGAAGCAAAGCGCCAATACAGCGTCTCGCGGACATCATCGCCAGCTATTTTGTGCCGGCGGTTATCGGCATTGCGCTGGTAACTTTTATAATCTGGTATTTTGCGGGACCGGCACCCGCCTTTACTTTTGCGCTGCTTAATTTCATTGCCGTACTGATTATTGCCTGCCCCTGCGCTCTGGGGCTGGCAACGCCCACGGCCATCAGGGTCGGAACCGGAAAAGGCGCGGAGAACGGGATTCTCATTCGAAGCGCTGAAGCATTGGAGAGAGCGCACCGGATAAATACTGCCCTCCTGGATAAGACCGGCACACTGACACAGGGAAAGCCGCTGGTGACCGATATCATCACCGCTCCCTCTTATTCTGAAAAAGACGTGCTGCGGCTGGCAGCATCAGTAGAGCGCCATTCCGAACATTCACTTGCCGAGGCCGTGGTTCAGGCAGCTTCAGATAAGAAGTTAAAGCTCCAACCGGCAACTGGTTTCAAGGCTATTCCTGGAAAAGGCGTGGAGGCTTCGGTCGATGGCAAAAAAGTCATTCTTGGTAACCTGGCGCTGATGAAAAATAAGAAACTGGCCTTGAACGGACTTGAGAAAGAAGCTAGTCGACTCTGGGAGCAGGGCAAGACGGTGATGTTCCTCGGCATCGGCCGCGAGGTGATTGGAATCTTGGCGCTGGCTGATACGATCAAACCTGGCGCACGAGAGGCGGTTGGATCTCTACACCGGATGGGGATTGAGGTGGCTATGCTCACCGGCGATAACTCGCGCACTGCCGAAGCTATTGCCAAGGAAGCAGGTATCGACCGC
>CBFDCY010000130.1:0-3319 GCA_965603425.1 uncultured Dehalococcoidia bacterium
AGGTATTTCTGGTGCACATGAACCCGAAGCAGGAGAAAGAGATAGAGGCGGAAGTTGAGCAGCTGTCCGGAGAGCTTGATACGTCGATAACGCTGGCGCACGAAGGGATGATAATAAAATTATAGGAGGAGTCGGGGAATGGAGAAAGATGCGTGGAAGCTGTTTGGTATCTGCGGCATCTACTGCGGGACGTGCCCCAGTTACCTTGCCCAGCAACAGAATGACATCGCCGAGCTGGAGAAGCGGGCCCGGGAGAGGAACTTTACCATTGAGGAAGCGCGCTGCAATGGCTGTCACTCGGACAAGGTGATGCCAACATGCGTGGAGTGCAAACCTGGTTTCAGAAAATGTGCCTGCGAACACGGAGTAACCTGGTGCTTTGAGTGCGCCGATTTCCCCTGCCAGCGCCTGGAAGATTTTAAGCACGTCCACATCGAGAATGGAATATCCCACCACGAGCACTTAATCGAGGAGTTGCAGTATATTAAAGATAACGGCATGGACGCGTGGCTGGAAAAGATGGACAGTGAAGGGCGTTGTCCCCAGTGCGGGAAGCTGCTCTACTGGTCTGTCCGCGATTGCCCTGATTGCCATACCCATATAAAATAGAAGCCGGTGAGCGAGGAAACCGTGGCAGAAGATGCGCCCAAATTCATCGTGGACAGCAACGTGGGCAAGCTCGCCAAATGGCTGAGAATGCTGGGCTATGACGCGGCTTTTTTCGAAGGTGACGATGACGCTTATATGATAGACAGAGCGCTGAAAGAAAGCCGGGTGATACTGACCCGGGACACCCAGGTCATGAAGCGGGGCGTCATCACCAGCGGCCGGCTCAAAGCGATTCTCATTGACAGTGACCAACCGGAACCGCAGGTCCGGCAGGTGATTGATACTTTGCATATCAATTTCCAGTCGCGACCGTTCACCGTCTGCCTGGAGTGTAACAGTCCTCTTGAAAAGAGGGGCCAGGAAGAGGTCAAGGAGCGCGTGCCGCCCTATGTTTTCCAGACACAGCAGCAGTACATGGAGTGCCCTGTCTGCCACCGCATTTACTGGAGGGGCACCCACTGGCAGGCAATGCTCCGGAAAATGGAACGTTTGACAAAGCAGCGCTGATAGTACAAGATATGCCTGCGGTTTTAGCATCAGGAACAACAATAAAGGAGGACAACCATGAGCGATAAGGATAAAAACTTACAGACCATTACAGACTGTGGTGTGGTAGCGATTGTCAGGGTCAGCAGTGCCCGGGAAGCAGTGGACGTATGCATGGCCATTGCCAGGGGCGGTGTCACGCCCATTGAGGTGACCATGACTGTCCCCGGCGCCATCGATGCCATCAGGGAATTCAAGAGCACGGTGAAAGAAGAGGTGCTCATTGGTGCCGGCACCGTGCTCGACCCCGAAACGGCCCGCGCCTGTATTCTGGCCGGCGCCGATTTCATCGTCAGCCCCACCCTGAACCTTGAAGTCATCAAGGTCTGCCGTCGCTACAGCAAGATTATCATCCCCGGCACCTTCACCCCCACCGAGATACTGACCGCCTGGGAGGCAGGTGCCGACATCGTAAAGGTGTTCCCGGCGTCGGTAGGCGGCCCCGGATACCTGAAGGACATCATGGGCCCGCTGCCGCAGGTAAAGCTGGTGCCCACCGGCGGAGTGAATTTAGAAACCACGCCCGAATTCATCAAGGCCGGTGCGGTGGCCGTGGCTGCCGGCAGCTCGCTGGTGAACAAGAAAGCGGTAAGCGAGCAAAACTGGGACGCCATCACCGACACGGCGCGAAAATTCGTCGCCGCGGTGAAGCAGGCCAGGGGAAGTTAAATCAAGCTAAATAAGGTAAAGGAGAAACGAACAATGGCTGATGTTGTTACTTTTGGCGAGACCATGGTACGGCTGTCCCCACCGAACCACCGGCGGTTGGAGCAGACCAATCTACTCGATGTTAGCATCGGTGGCGCGGAGTGGAATGTAGCCGTCGACCTGAGCCGACTGGGCATAAGCACAGCCTGGGTCTCACGCCTGACGGACAACGCCCTCGGCTGGATGATTCGCAACAAGGCGCGTGAGCACGGAGTGGACACCTCGCACATCACCTGGACCAAGGACGACCGCATCGGGATTTACTTCGTCGAATTTGGCGCCACGCCCAGGCCAAGCAGCGTCCTCTACGACCGCGCCCATTCCTCAATCAGCCAGGTCAATCCCGGAGAGATAGACTGGAAAGAAGCGCTGAAGGGTGCTAAGTGGTTCCACACCAGCGGCATTACCCCGGCATTGAGCGCCAGTGCCGCCCAGGTTACCGCCGAGGCACTGCAAGCTGCCAAGAAGGCTGGCTGCAAGGTTAGCTACGACCTCAATTACCGTGGCCGGCTCTGGACAGAGGAGGAAGCCCGGAAATGCCAGGAACCACTGATGGAGCATATTGATGTCCTCTTTTCCACAGAGGAGGATACCAGAAAGGTGCTCGGCATCACCGGCAAGGATTACCGTGAAGTAGCCCGGAAGCTGGCCGAAAAATTCAGCTTTGAGGTCGTCTGCATCACCCTGCGCGAGGACGTATCCGTACTGAGAAACCGATGGACGGCGATTGCCTACGCGGCGGGCAAGATATACGATGACCGTACCTACGACGTGGAGATAGTGGACCGGGTCGGTGCCGGAGATTCCTACACCGCCGGGTTTGTTTACGGGTACCTCACCGGCGACGTGGAAAAAGGTGTAAAGTACGGAAACGCTTACTCGGCCCTGAAGCATTCCATCCCGAGCGATGCCAACTGGTCAACGCTGGGTGAGGTGGAAAACCTGCTCAAGGGCGGCGGTCTGCGTATCAGCCGCTAGCTAACCAGCCGCCGCGCTCATAAACGATGCCGTTGATTTGCAAACGGCAGGGCAACTTATTTACAATGAATAAGGGTTATGTACCAGCGTATTTTTCACCAATTCAATGCCAGCGCCGACACACTGCGGGTATATGAAGATAGCTCGCTTGTCTTCTCCTCCCGGAAAGACCGCCTGCTGCCCCTTATGGAGTATATCGACCGCTTTGCTTCGGAGCACAAGGGAGTGGTTATCTTCGACAAAATTATCGGCAATGCCGCCGCCCTACTCGCAGTCAAGGCGGGGGGCCGGGAAATATTCAGCCCGCTGGGCAGCGAGCTTGCCCTGCAGACGCTGGAAGAATACGATATTGAATACCATTTCACCCGAACCGTCCCCACCATCCAGAAAGTTGATGGAGAGTCTATGTGTCCGATGGAAAAGCTCTCCATTGGCAAAGAACCCGAGGAGTTCTATCGGGAAATGGTTGAAATCATCA
>CBFDCY010000131.1:0-3260 GCA_965603425.1 uncultured Dehalococcoidia bacterium
GTGACCGATATTTTTGCCCTGGGCAGGGAAAATATTCTCGGCGACGTGGGCTATTTCCGCGCCATGGTGAAAAACCCCGACTTCATTTACCGGACCAGTGAACTCATACTGGGCTACCAGCTGAGGTACATGCGGAACTGCAGTGAACTGGGCGTCGATATCTTCTGGGTAAACGGGGACTGGGCGATGACCGAGCGACCGATGGTATCCCGCGAGTTTACGGAAAAGTTCCTCGCGCCGCCGTTCAAAAAGCTCGTCGATTATGCACACAGTCGGGGAGTTTCCGTAATCAAGCACACCGATGGCAATATCTGGCCCATCTATGACACTATCATTGATGCTGGCGCTGACGGACTTCACCCCATCGACCCCATGGCCGGGATGGACATCGGCGAGGCCAAGGCAAAATTCGGCGATAAGGTATGTCTGTGCGGCAATGTGAGCTGCGCCTTCAGCCTGGTATCGGGGACGGAGGAGGAAGTGCGCCAGGAGACCAGGGAGGTAATCAGGAAGGCGGGGAAGGGTGGGGGGCTTATCTGCATGTCCAGCAACTCGGTTCATTCCGGCGTCAACCCCAGGAACTACCTGGCGATGGTCAAGGCCATCCGGGAATTCGGGCAGTACCCCCTCGCGCTGGATTAGTCGATAAAGCGGCTAATGAGCGGTCAGACGGCCACCGTTGACATTTATGCTCTGTCCGGTAATGAAACTGGACTCATCCGAGCAGAGGAAAATGATGGCGCTGGCTATCTCTTCAGTGGAGCCGGGCCTTTTCATCGGGGTGGCTTGCGTGAGATCGCCGTAGTAGATTTTGGCGGCTTCCGTCATGTCTATTCCTCTCTCCTGGGACAATTTCCATATTTCATCGGCAAAGACCATGTTGGTGACGATACGGCCCGGGCAGACGGCGTTTACTCTGATGTTATATGGCGCCAGCTCGATGGCCATGACCTGGGTCAGGCCGATGACCCCGAACTTGGAAGCGGAATAGGCGGCTGCCTTTTCCAGGCCCGTCTTGCCACCAAGTGAGGAGAGGATAACCATGGCGCCGCCATCACCGCGCTCTACCATGTGTTTAGCTACCGCCTGGCAGCAATAGAAGGTCCCGTCCAGATTGACTGATATGTCGCGGTGCCAGTCCTCCTCCTTGAAATCAAGGAAGGGACACCACTGGATAGTGCCGGCGTTGGCTATCAGGATATCGATTTTGCCGAACTCAGCGATAGCTTCAGACACCATGTTCTGTACACTCTTGCTATCGCTGACGTCCGCCGTGATGGCCAGCCCTCGTACTCCCTGTGCCTCAATTTCTTCGACTACGCTGTCCAGGCCTTTCCAGCCGGCGGCTTTTTCTTCTTCAGAAAGCTTCTCAGGAGACTGATAGCAGTCATTGACCACCACGTCAGCCCCTTCCATGGCGAAGCGAACTGCCGTAGTGTGACCGATGCCACGTTTGCGCGCCGTGCCGGTGACCAGCGCCACCTTACCTTTGAAATCGTACATCATGGCCTCCGTATATCAGATTGCGTCTATCTAATGTGCCATCAACCGCCCGCCGTCAATGTTGATGGCCTGCCCGGTGATGAAGCTGGCCTCGTCCGAGCAGAGAAAGGCGATTACGCTGGCAATTTCGTCAGCAAAAGCCGGCCGCCGCAGCGGCGTGAATGGTATGGCGTCATCATGCACGAGCTTGGCTGCTTCCTTAATGTCAATCCCTTTTTCCTGGGACGTTTTCCATACTTTCTCCGCGTACATCATGTCGGTGCTGACGCGTCCTGGACAGACGGAGTTCACGCGGATGTTATGCGGGCCGAACTCGATGCCCAGCACCTGCGTCAGGCCATTGACGGCGAACTTGGAAGCGCAGTAGGCGCTGGTATTGAGGTCTCCCATCTTGCCCCCCCGCGATGATACGTTAACGATGGCTCCGCCACCGCCCCGCGCCATCATGTGCCGCAGTACTGCCTGGCAGCAATAGAAGACGCCGTTCAGATTGGTGTCCAGGATGCGGTCCCAGATTTCGTCGGTGACCTCCAGGAATGGTGCCCGCTGCAAAACGCCGGCGTTGGCCACCAGGTAGTCAATGTGCCCGAACTTGTCAACGGCTTGCTTCACCATATCTTCCACCTGCTGGCGGTCAGAAACGTCGGCGGTGATAGCCATCCCCCGCACGCCATATGATTCAATCTCCTCGACCACGCTGTCCAGGCCCTTCCAGCCCTCGGCCTTTTCCTCCCCGGGAAGGTCTTTCGTGGGGCGGTATCTGCCGCTCACTATCACATCTGCTCCGCTCTTGGCGAATGTAACTGCCGTAGCGTGGCCGATGCCACGTTTGCGCGCCGCGCCGGTGACCAGCACCACCTTGCTTTTGAAATTGTACATCAGTACCTCCGTATATCAGATTGTGTCTATCTAATGCGCCGTCAACCGCCCGCCGTCAACATTGATGCTCTGCCCGGTGATGAAGCTGGCCTCGTCCGAGCATAAAAAAGCTATCAGGCTGGCGGCGTCGTCGGGGTAGCCGAGGCGACCCAGGGGGGTAGCGTTTACCGCATCGGCGTGGATACCATGGGCGGCTTCGGTGACGCTTATTCCTTTCTCGCTGGCTATCTGCTTGGCTTTGGTGTAGTCGCTCAGGTTGGTGAGAAACCGGCCCGGACAGATGGCGTTGACCCTGATGTTGTAGGGCGCCAGATCGAGCGCCATGACCTGGGTCAGGCCGACAACGCCGAATTTGGAAGCGGTGTAAGCGCTCACGTTGGCCCGTCCCATTTTACCCGAAAGCGAGGCCACGTTGACGATAACGCCGCTTTTTCTCTCCGCCATGTGCCTGGCCACAGCTTGGCTGCAGAGGAAAACGCCGGTGAGGTTGGCGGCAATATGTCGATGCCACTGTTCTTCCCCGGTCTCCAGAAAAGTCTGTGGCACATAGACCCCGGCATTGGCCACGAGTATGTCAATGTGCCCGAACTCTTTGACGACCCCGTCCACCATGTCCTGGACCTGTTTGCGGTCGGTAATATCAGCGGTGATGGCCATTCCTTTTACGTCGCAGGACTCGATTTCCTCAACCACGCTTTCCAGTCCCCGCCAGCCCTCCGCTTTTTCCTCCTCCGGGAACTCCTCGACTGGTCGGGAGCGACCGTTTACCGCCACGTCGGCGCCACATCTGGCCAGGCGTATCGCCGTGGCATGCCCGATGCCGCGTTTTCGGGCGGCCCCGGTTATCAGGGCCACTTTACCTTTGAAATCATACATGC
>CBFDCY010000132.1:0-3250 GCA_965603425.1 uncultured Dehalococcoidia bacterium
CTGAGATCCTGCTGAATCAGGGAGCTAGCGTCGGCGAAGCCAGTCGGAAGATTGGCATGTATGTGCGTTGGCGCTTCTAATCAACCGCTGCGAGTTCAGTATATTATAGCTACCTAGAAGATTTAGAAATTGTGACCACATCATCTTATTAATATTGGCATGAAATTGAGCAAAGACTCGCCGTTATTATCTTAAATCCGGCCGTGTAGTTAGTTTTGACAGGCAGAGCATTCAGGAGCCGGACTCTCGCAATACCCGCAATAACGCATAACACATACCACATACCACATCACCAGACTGCTAGGGTTATCCTCAACCCTAGCATGTCCATCAAGCTCATGGAGAGCGGCAGTGTCAACCTGGTTATCCTGACCCATCCCGACCAGGACCACCTCGCCGGCCTGATTGAGGTGCTGAAGCGCTACCGTGTGGAAAAGGTGCTCGACCCTAATCTCGACAGCAATACGCTGTTATACAAGGAATGGCAGAGACTGGTCGCAGAAAAGAAGCTTGAAAAAATCACTGCCCGCGCCGGACAGCAGATTGCTCTGGCCGGGGCAACGCTCACGGTGCTCCATCCACCGGAGACTCCGTTAAAGGACACGGATGAAGACACCGATAATAATGGCGCGGTGCTGTGTCTGAAGACCGGTAACGTTAGCTTCATGCTCACCGCCGACATACGGCGTGAAGCGGAACTCCACCTCATCACCCGCCGAGCGGCATTGAAAAGCACCGTGCTGAAGGTCGCCCACCATGGCTCCGATACTTCCACCAGCCAGGAGTTCCTGTCCGCAGTCGACCCGCAGATTGCCGTGCTCTCCGTCGGTGCCGATAATAAATTCGGACACCCCAGCGATGAGGTGGTGGACAGGATGGACAATAAACTGGGGCAAGGAAACGTCTACCGTACCGACCATCACGGCACGATACAGTTTACCACTGACGGAGAGAGGTTGTGGGTAAGTACGACGCGACAGGCTGAATTGGCAAGCGCGGAATGAATAGGCTATAATTGGACGGATAATCGGAGTGAGCAGTTAATGAAGGCCTTTTTCCGTGAACTTATAATAACCGCTGTACTTGCCCTGGTCGTTTTTTTCGCGTTGCGTTTCACCATTGACACCGTCATTATTATCGGCATCAGCATGGAGCCAAGTTTCCACAGCGAGCAGCGTATCCTGATAAGCAAGGTTACCTATCGAATACACGAGCCGGAGAGAGGCGATGTTATCGTCTTCAGGCCAACCAACAGCGAGAAGGGAGAATTCATCAAGCGCATCATCGCCCTGCCCAATGACACGGTGGAAGTTAAAGACGACGCGGTCTATGTGAACGGTACGCGGCTGAAAGAGCCTTATATCAAGAACACGCCCAGCTACCACTTCGACAAACAGAAGATACCGGCAGGCAATTATTTCGTTCTCGGTGACAACCGTAACCAGAGCAATGACTCACATAACGGCTGGGTGGTCCCGCGCCAGAACATCGTCGGCAAAGCCTGGCTTTCCATCTGGCCGCCGCCGGAGTGGGGGCTGGTGCCAGAATACTCGCTGCACGAACAGCTGGCCAGCGCTGTCGATACATATATGACGAAGTGTTACCTCTTATATACTTATATATATAATATGTAGTCTGGTACTTCCTGGAGGCATGAGTGGCCGGTAAAACCGAAGACATTTTTCAAAAAGCAGGAGCACTGCTCAAGGGCCATTTCCTGCTCACTTCCGGGCTTCACTCTCCTGCCTACTGGGAGAAGTTCCGTATCCTGCAGTTTCCCGGCTATACCGAGCAACTCTGCCGAATGATTGCCGACCACTTTCGCCGCGAAAACGTGCAGGTCGTTGCCGGGCCAACCACCGGCGGCATCATCCTCGCCTTTGAGGTCGCCCGACAGCTGGGTGTCCGCGGCATCTTTGCCGAGAAAGAGGATGAGGAGAGAAGCTTCCGCAGAGGTTTCAGCATAGACCCCGGAGAGCGGGTCCTCATCGTTGACGATATCCTGACCACAGGCAGCTCCATCCACGAAGTTATCGCTGCCGTCAATAAACTGGACGGCAGCATCGTCGGCATCGGCGTGCTGGTCGACCGCTCCGGGCAGGCCCCGGACTTTGGCTTTCCCCTCTTCAGCTGTCACCGCGCCGCCACCGTTACCTATCGACCGGAAGAGTGTCCGCTTTGCGCCGCCGGGGTTCCGCTGGTAAAGCCCGGCAGCAGCCAGCCGCCGGCCTGACGCCGGAAATATTCGGGGAGGTGCACCATGGATGTCGTTGCCCTCATCATTGTCATCATCACCGTCGCCGCGATTCTGGGTATTCTGCTTGTGTATTACACGACCCGGTATAGATATGAAAACAAATTCCGGCACTGGCAGACGGAGACGTGGCAGATGATGGAAGAGGAAAGAGGGAAAGCGGTCCGCGATGCCGTAACGCAGAGTCGGGCGGTGCTGGGGGGCAAGTTCACCGAACAGATGGCGCCCTACCTTCCCGAGTTCAAATACGACCCCACCGAAGCCCGCTTCATTGGCAGCCCCATCGACCTCATTGTTTTCCCGGGTCTTTCCAGAGGCGAGCCGGAGGAAATCGTCATCATGGAGATAAAGACAAGTCGCAGCGCCCAGCTTACCCCTCAACAGCGGAAAATCCGCCAGCTCATTGAGGAAGGCATGGTGCGCTGGGAGCTGCTGCAGAAACCTGCAGAAGCCGAAACATAATAATTACTATCCCCGCCCGAACTCCCGTCGCAATTGACTGCTGCTGAGGTGAATCAGCGTGGGCCGTCCGTGAGGACAGGTGTGAGGCATGACGGTTTTCTCCAGCTGCCGCACCAGCGCCCGCATCTCTTCGTCGCTCAACGATTGCCCCGCCCGCACCGCGCCGCTGTGACAGGCAACGGAAATCGCAACCTTCTCCGTCCAGTCGTCCGCTACCCCGCCCGAATCCAGCAGCTCCCGCAACACCCCGGTCCAGTCGCCACCGCTCAGCGCCTGTGGCACCGACCTTACCAGATAGGTGCGGTCGCCAAACGGCTCCAGCGAGAAGCCGAAATTGACCAGCTCCTGCTGGTGCGATTTAAGAATCGCTTCCTGCAGCGGTGTAACCTCAAAGGGTACCGGCTCGAGCAGGCCCTGCACCTCGATTTCATCCTTCGAACACTGCTCCCTGACCTGCTCGAAGACAACACGCTCGTGCGCCGCATGCTGGTCGATGAGGTACAGGCCATCGGGCCCCTCGGCCACAATATAGCT
>CBFDCY010000133.1:0-3080 GCA_965603425.1 uncultured Dehalococcoidia bacterium
ATCCTTTACGCTCATTTCTTCAGAGTCCCGGTTCCAGCGGAACTGGTGCCTGGCCCTCCAGCCGGCGATGGCCTCCCAGCTATCCAGGGATTGCAGCACGAGGCTGGCTGCGCCACCAGCACTGGTATGCTCATAACTTTCAAGACAATAAGCCTGCCCGGCGCTGACCTCATCGCCATTTCCCGTCCGGTAACCGGGGCTGAAGTCCAGCTGGCAGCCGATGTCAAGAACAGCCAGTTCTCCCTGCCCCGGCGAGGCGTATTGCCCGGCATCGTTTCTCAGTTCCACGGTGAGTTTTCCCGATGTCTCTCCGGCCTCCTGCCTTACCGCGAGCACGTCACCGGTCAGGTCAAGACTCTGTACGGTTGCTCCGGCGCGCCAAACACCTGCCGGGCAGGAAAGCCAGCCGTAGTCGCCGTGGTGTGCTATGGCCAGGCCGTACTCAGATGACAGATTGAACGGGACCGGTTCCCGCCATAGATTATCCGTGAATTTAGCACCCGGAACCGTATGCGACCAGAAAGGACGCTGGTAAGTCTGGCTGCCGGAAAACTTCTCCACAAAGAAACCGCGGTAGACATCCGGTTTGTCCAGAAACGGCTGAAGGTATTCAAATTCGCCGCCCGAGGGCGCCGATGCCAGCTCCTTCAAAGCCGACCAGATTCCTGCTGAAACATCGCCGCCGTCGCCGTAAACAAACGACCACAGTTTGAAATTGCCCGATGAATCCTGGGCGGTAACGAGCAGGTTCCAGTCGCTCCCGTAAACGGCAGCGATGCCGGAAAGATCGCCGGTGCTTTTATCCCAACTGGAGCGCGGCTGCCACTGGCCGCTGATGTTCTTCTTCTCATACAGCGTTGCCTGGTCAGCGAAGAATATGGCCAGGTCACCACCCGGTTTATAGGCAGCCGCCAGGCCACCGATATTGGTCGTCGGGGAGTAATCAATAACCTCCGGACTACCCCAGCTAACACCGTAATCGGTGCTCTTTATCCGCTGAATCTTGCGGTTCACGCCATCTATCCAGAAAATGGAAACCTCATTTCCCAGCGAGGCACAGGCAACAGCGGCCGCATTGAGCTGGCTGGTGTCAGTCCACTGGCTGAAGTCACTGGAAGGGCCGGGGCTGGCCACCCTCTGGCGGTAGAGCTTGCGGGAGTCACCAAGCAGGGTTACCCTGACACGAATAAGGGAGCCATCGCCGGGCATGGTCACGGTATGGTAATAATCATCCTCGGCGCCGGTATACAGCCTGTCCCAGTCATATCTAACCACACCGGCAACCTTGTTTCTGGCTTCTACTTTAACATAGGGAATGGCAGTGGCTTCTTTCTGGGCCGCAAGCAATGTCGATGTCAGGTTACGCATTTTCCCCTCTCATACCAGTGCCGCCAGAATATCCGGCAGCGATTTATTTCCCTTCCGGTAATGCCCGGCAAGGTGATTGGCGGCTTCAAGTATCTCCTCCGGACTGACCGGCACTCTTTTACCCCTATTCAACGGGGACAGGGCGCTCGCTGCGGTTGCAGCCTCATCCCAGTCGACCGTCCGCTCGACATCGAGGTCGCCCTTGAGCGCCCGGCCGATACTTCTCTTGTGATGCGGCAAACGCCAGGTATCCGGGTTCTCCGGGTCTCCAGCGATAGCGAATGCCTCGCGGGGCAGGCCATCTTTTATTCTCCTTATTTGTTTTGCCATAGCTGCCTCCCATCAGGGGCCGTAATCGGTCGACTTCGAAACCGCTGGATAGTACGGCCGGTACAGGGCATTAAACCTGACCCGATTTCTCCTCCCCAGCCGCCTCAATTCCTGCCGGAAGTAGTTCAGCCTCTCCCGGCCCCAGTCATGGAACTCGCGGGGCGTGATGTTCCCGCCGACATTCACCCGATTGACGGTGAAGATGGCCCACTCAATGGCAGCGTAACCGGCAGCGCCAGCAGCAACCAAATCCTCATGCAGCTCGGGAATGGTGGAACTGCTGGCGTCAAGGGTGTGAAGTTTGCCGTAGTAGACACAGGCGTTGGAACCGTCCGGGATTTCTTCACTCAGGATGGTCAGCACGTCTTCCCATAACGAGAATCTCTGGTAGCGTTTGGGGAACCGGTCCACCGGGTATTCGATAGCCACCACGGTAACCCTGTCTGTTAGATTCGATATATCCAGCTCCCGCGAGCCTGAGGTCGTGGCTTTAACCGCCTTCTCCTCACGGGGCAGACGTTCGGATAAATCCTTCACCG
Organism: uncultured Dehalococcoidia bacterium; assembly: GCA_965603425.1. Classification (GTDB taxonomy): domain Bacteria; phylum Chloroflexota; class Dehalococcoidia; order Dehalococcoidales; family RBG-16-60-22; genus E44-bin89. The sequence goes on from CBFDCY010000133.1 coordinate 2,238, forward strand.
CGCGGGCAATATGCCTGTCCAGTTCATCATCCGTCCAGCGGTAGTTGCCAGTGTCCTCATCATGGAGGTCGCGCCGGACGATGGCTCTCATATCACTCAGGTTCATAACTAGCTCACCCCCGTTTTTCTGACTTCCAATCTCTCCAGCCTGGTGCAGGGCAGGCCCTCATCATGGCCGCAGAGTTCAAAGTCGCAGAAGGAAATTTCCTCACTACCCCGGCCCTCGTTGATGCTGACGGCTTTGCCGCTTGCTTCCCCGGCATAGTCCATCAACGAACGGGCATCAGACTCGCTGGCAAAGCTCAGGTCGATTCTCACACGATAATTCATCGGTACCTCCATTTCGTAGTCAGGTAGTTATGCTGGATTTCTTGGGCAGTTAGGGCGCGGTTGTAAACCATTATTTCGCCAATTATTCCCCCAAAGGCTCCATAAACATTTCCTATCCTGATTGAATTCGTATCTGTATGGACTCCGGCGACTCTTGAAACAGGCGTGCCAGTAATCTCACCGTTCAAAAATAGACTTAAATTTTTATTGTCCAGTGTCATTGCTGCCATTGAAAATTCGGTAGCAGATGTCAAGTTTCCGACGCCGTTAAGACTGACATTAGCCGTACCGTTCCCGCTGCGCCCGAGCAAAAGACCAGTCGTTTGGTCAACTCTAAGATGATATGCCTGATTATTGCCACTGCTATCCGTTGTTGAGGTTATTAAGTCTCTATAAGCACTGGAATTGGCCGTGCATTTAAACCACACAATGACAGTGCTTTTTGTCGGCTGCAATACGGAATTATTAGCCACATCCAATCGGTCATCGGTGGTATCAAAATAATGCCCATTA
>CBFDCY010000134.1:0-3070 GCA_965603425.1 uncultured Dehalococcoidia bacterium
GCCGTCCTCCACCCGGACCAGCAGCTCCGGAGAAGCGCCCACGATGTGGCAGTCGCCAAGGTGCAGGAAGTACATATAGGGAGAGGGATTAATCGAGCGCAAGGCGCGGTAGATGGCAAAAGGACTGGCGCCGGTGGGTTTTGACAGGCGCTGTGACAGGACGGCCTGAATGATGTCTCCGGCAAAGATATGGTCCTTGGCCCTGGTGACCAGGCTTTCATATTCGGCCCGGGAGAGATTTGGCGTGACCGGAGACTCCGGGACGGCTGACGGCGGAGCGTCGGTGTTAACCGGCTGCTTTAGCCTTGCCACCATGCGGTCGATTTTAGCCGTTGCCTCGGAGTAGGCCTGCTCGATATCACCATCGAGGTGGGCGTGGGATACTATCTTTATCTTGTGAGTCAGGTGGTCAAAGACCAGCAGCGTATCCGCCAGCATCAGCACCGACTCCGGAAGACCATGAGGGTCGTTATCCGGAGCGGGCAGGTTTTCAAAGTACCTGGCCACTTCGTAACTGAGATAGCCGACGATTCCACCATGGAATCGGGGCAGGCCGGATACCGGCACTGGCTGGTAATGCTGGAACTCCTTTTCGATAAGTGTCAGCGGGTCAACGGGGTTTTCCCGGCCGGTTTTTATAACCAGAGACGGTTCCGTGCCGATAAAGCTGTAGCGGGCGAGCCTTTCCCCGCCCTCCACGCTCTCCAGAAGAAATGAGTAGTCGCCCTGCGCTATCTTGAGGTAGGCCGAGACCGGTGTCTCCAGGTCGGCCACCATCTCATGGTATACCGGTACCAGGTTACCGTGTTTCTTCAGTTTTTTAACTTCTTCTAATTCCGGGTAGTACATTATCCCTGCCTTTTCCGGGAATAAAAAAACCCCCGCCCTGGAAGGGGCGGAGGCTGCTTCCGCGGTGCCACCCTTCTTGGTCATGAAATATAAGAAAAATATATGACCATCTCTTGGCGGTACGGTCCTTCCGTGAAAGGACGATACCCCGGGATGTGATAACGCTTCCCCTGCGTCAAAGCCTACTCGCCGTGGTGGCTTTCGGTTTGCAGCTCCCAAGCCCATTCTGCTCCGGCGCTGGCATCGGCTCTCACCTTACCCGACTCTCTGCGCCCCGCTGCGGAGCCTACTATTCCTGTTCGCAGCCTTTTATTATTATATTTAAGTATTAGGTAAAAAAGGGAGTTTTGTCAAGTGGCATCTGTAAGCGGTTAAAAACAGGCTCATTCCGAGAAGGCCAGTATCCCCAATGCTACCAGGTTCACGACGGGGATAATCATCAGTATTCCCAGCCAGGACGGCTGATTTCTGGCCCGGGCGATTGCCATCCAGATAATGACACCGAGGACGAGATTGACCAGCGGGATGAAAAAAAGGATGGTCCACCAGCCAGAACGCCCGGCAACTTTACACATCAGGTACAGATTGGCGATTGGTATCCAGGCAAGCCAGGAATTACGGGTATCCGTTTTATTGGCGATGACGTGAAGGGTAAGCGCCAGCCAGACATATATCGCCAGGCCCCAGAACGGGCTTGGTCCGTAGGATACTACCCAGTTCCACATATTTCACCTCGCTCAAACTGAAATGGCAATACCGGCATACTAATTATCTGCTCTATTTAAAACGGTCGGTGATGCTTTTGCCGAAATCCTGTGCTGCTTGACCCGCCTCTCTGAACCTGGCTTTAACGTCATCATCTTGGAAGCGGCTGCCGAAAGTTTTGGCCGCCTTGGCGGCGCTATCGCCGAATTCCTTGGCCTTTTCCTTAAGCTGGGGGTCGTTAAAGATTTCGCTCAGGGCTTCGCCAAAGGAGCGGAATATCTCGCCGAAGCTTTCGGCAGTGCCTTTTTTATCCGTCTTTTCCTCCGGTACCATGTTAGCCTCCTTATATCGAGAAAATAATTAAGTAGATAATTCTAATATAATTTACCCCTAATAATAATGTAAAACAATACCAGTTTGTTGCGAAATGTTATAACAAATTATCAAACTCATCCTGTATTGACAAGACCGTTTTAATGTTCGATAATCTGTCTACTATATTAATAGGAGGTGGTAAAATGCCGCAAATATTTAAAGCTTTGGCATCAATACTTGTCTGGATATTATGGATTTCGGGACTGGTAATGGGTTTCAGCACCTTAATAATTGGCACTATCGCTGGCGACCTATTTAATCCGGCGCAACCCACGCCTATGGAGTATCCGGCCCTTTTCGCGGTTGCCCTTGCCTATGGAGTTGGGGCAGTAGTTGTCATGATATTAAGGCAGAAGATGGAATAAAGCCATAACCATTTGACTCAGCGGCCTGGACTCACTCTGTTAGGAAATACCGGCAAAAAAGTGGGAGGGGAATGCGTTCCTCCTCCCACATGGTGAGCGGTGCCGGCTGGCTGGTTATTTGTCGGCCATGGCTTTGAGCAACTTGGCGGCTCTACTGGTATTGAATACGCCGCAGGCACACTGTGGCGCCAGGAGTTTGGCCGCGTTCTCAGGGGTCTTGGTGCCGGCCTTTATTTCCTTCACCATCTCCTTAACGAGGTTCTGTGCAATCAGGGCATGGCCGCACATGGTGGTAACCTCAAGGATTTCATCCTCGGGCAGTTTTTCCGTTCTTCCCCAGACACCGAGTGAAAAATTGCCGGTGTGGTGCTTCAGGCCGGCTTTCTCAAGGCAGCCATCGACCTTCTCATAAATGCCGCTGACGACAACCGATATCCCCAGGTCAGCTTCCTTGACTTCTTTCAGCACGGCGGTTACATCTTCCGGATTGCCGAATACGGCGTGGCCTACCTTATCGACATTGGCGATGACCTCTTCCGCTTTATCAATCATGCCGCCCATGGAAACGCTGCCGATATTGATGGCGTTATGGCGCAGGGCGATGCGCAGGAACTCCTGGACCTTGGGGATATGGCCCTCTTCGTTGTGGCCGATTGCCTGTATCATCAGCATTACGTAATCTTCGCTCAGGCTTTCAGCGCTGCCACGACGATGTAAAGTATGTGTCATTCATTTCCTCCTTATACGTCTGCCGCTGGCTTGCCCAGGCCGACACA
>CBFDCY010000135.1:0-3060 GCA_965603425.1 uncultured Dehalococcoidia bacterium
ATCACAGCGCAGAGCAATGCGGCCAGGACGATACCACTCAGAAGCGGTGAAAACAATTCGCTGATGACCGTAGGGAATGCCTGCTCGGGTGTAATGTCGGGGAACATGACGGCGGCACCCATGCCGATTATAGCAACGGCGAAGGCGAGAGGGATGATGAGCAATGCGGTCCATAAAGTCGCCGTCCTTGCCGCTCTGTCATCCCGGGCGCAGAAGATGCGGGAGTACATGTCCGGCCCGACTACATAGGTCAGGCCGACGAGCAGCAGGAGGGTCGCCAGCGCGGTGCCGTCAAATTGCGGACTCAGCGGAAAAGAAAATCGCTCGGCTGGCAGTGAGCTTATTAGTTCTCCCCAACCCCCCAGCCGGTCCAGAAATAAAAACAGGCTGGCGAAGATGCCCGCAAAAATTACCAGTGACTGCAGGAAATCGGTGCGGATGATAGCGTGCTGGCCGCCCAGCACGGTGTAGGTAACGAAAATGACGGTGAAAATCACCATCCAGATGTTCGGGCTGCCAACTCCCAGGATGCTCATTATCTTTCCGGCACCGATAATCTGGGCGGCAATGATACCTACCCAGGAAACGACGATGAGAATGGAGGCCGCCAGGGCCACCCGCTGGCCATACTGCTTTTCGACCAGCTCGGGAAGGGTATAGAGTGCCAGCTTCCTGACCCTTCGGGCGAAAAAGAGACCGAGGAACACCAGCCCGATACTGCCCACCAGCAGCCACCACGCTCCCGTCAGCCCCTGTGTGAAACCCAGCCCTGCCATGCCCAGAGTGGCTGAGCTGCCGATAATCGTAGCCAGCAGCGAGCCGATGATGAAGGGAGAAGAGCTTTTTCTTCCGGCAACAAAGAAGTCATCAGCCCTTTCTGATTTCCGTCGACTAGCCATGCCAACGGCGAGCATGATTATGAAGTAAAGGGCGATGATTATCAGTACTGTCATGCCGATGAGCTATGCCTTTCGCTGCCTGATGACCCTCTGGTCGTTATACTACGGAGCTGGCTTGCTGGAGAGGGAGCGGCGCTTGATAAGCAAAAGAGGGTACATAAACGGTTGTGAATAGGCTCTTATTTCCTAGGCTTTTCCAGGCCAATAAGAGCGATTTCTATTGACTGACCGCATTTGGAGCAGGTGACATTGACCGTCAGCGGCTGTTTCATTACCCGCTCGGCAACGACAGTAACCATGGAGTCGATATTATCCAGGCGGTCGTCAAGCATATTAAGGCGCTTGTTGATACGTTCGATTTCGGCTTTTCTATCATCAGCCACGGAAGTGGCTTTCCTGTCCTGTGCCAAATCAAGGCCTCCCAATGGATTTGATTAACTAAATTATACGTACCGGAAGACAATATGTCAAAACGGCGCATCCTGTATTGATTTATAGAGGCCGCGGGAGTATAATTTCAAAACTAAAAGCTTTTAATAACGGATTTCAGTAAGGAGGGAGCCAGATGCCTGAGGAGGAAATCGGGAAGGTAAGCGATTTCTTCGCTCATCCGGTGGTCGCCGGCATTGAGCTCACCGGTACGCTGAAAGTGGGTGACCGGGTCCACATCAAAGGACACACCACTGACATCGAATTTACGGTGAACTCGATGCAGATCAACAATGCGGACGTCACTGAAGCCAAAGCCGGTGATGCCATTGGAGTGAAGGTGACGGATCGGGTACGAAGCGGGGACAGTGTCTGCAAAGTCACCGACTGATTGATTTCGCCGGTTGCTGATTATTAATGCCGACGAATCAATAGAGGCTTGCCTGCTGGTGACGCTAGTCCATAGACTTAAGCAGGTTCACTGTCTCGATGGCGCTGACCGCAGCGTCAAATCCTTTGTTGCCCCCTTTGGAGCCGGCGCGTTCCACGGCCTGCTCGAGTGTCTCCGTCGTGATGATGCCGTTGACAACCGGCACTCCGGTCTCAAGGCTGACGCGGGCTATTCCTTTGGTGGCTTCGGCGGCGATGTATTCCCAGTGCGGCGTGCCGCCGCGGATGACCGCTGCCAGGCAGATAAGGGCGTCGTACTTTTTGGACCGGGCCATCTTCTGGGCAGCAAGCGGTATCTCAAATGAACCCGGAGTCCAGGCAATTTCGATGTCTGCCTCGTTGACGCCGTGACGCAGCAAAGCGTCCTGCGCCCCTTCCAGCAGTTTCTGAGTAAAGAAGTCGTTGAAGCGGGAAGCGACGAGGCCGAACTTTAGCCCTTTACCCAGCAGTGAGCCTTCATATCTTTTACCCATAGTCTTCTCCTTTTTCGCCGGGATTAATCACCATTTTCGGGAGGTATCCCGGTAAGTTTCAGGGTATGTCCCATTTTTTCTCTTTTCGTTTCCAGGTAGCGGCTGTTGAACGGGTTCGGTTTCGTGATAATGGGCACGGTCTCCGTAACCTTGAGCCCATAGCTTTCCAGCCCGATTACTTTCTTTGGGTTGTTGGTGAGCAGGCGGATATTATGCAAACCCAACTCGGCCAGAATCTGGGCACCGACGCCATAGTCCCGCAGGTCCGGGGCAAAACCGAGCGACAGGTTGGCCTCTACCGTGTCCAGTCCTTTGTCCTGCAGTTCGTAGGCGCGGATTTTATTGTGAATGCCGATGCCTCGTCCTTCCTGTCTCATATAGAGGAGGACACCTCGCCCCTCGTCAGCGATGCTTTTCATCGCTATCTGGACCTGTTCTCCACAGTCACAGCGCAGGCTGCCGAATACCTCGCCGGTGAGGCACTGGCTGTGCACCCTGACCAGCACCGGTTCATCGGTGGCTACATCTCCCATTACCAGTGCAATGTGTTCATCAGGGTCAATATCGCTTCGATAGGCGATGGCGGTGAAATTGCCGTGCGGCGTCGGCAGCTTGGCTTCGGCCACACGGTGCACCAGCCTGTCGTGGCGAAATCGGTAGGCGATGAGGTCTGTCAGGGTTACGATTTTAATCCCGAACCTCGTGGCCATTCGTTTAAGCTGGGGCAGCCGGGCCATAGAGCCGTCTTCTTTCAAAATCTCGCAGATGACTCCGGCCGGATAGAGGCCGGCCATTCTGGACAGGTCGAC
>CBFDCY010000136.1:0-3058 GCA_965603425.1 uncultured Dehalococcoidia bacterium
AGTCGTTTGCCACCCCGGCTGGTATATGCTCCCGGCCAGGGCTGAAAGGCGCGGACGCGCCGCCAGATATCAATCGCCGGCAGCTGCCAGTCGATTTCGCCCGCCTCCTTCTTGATGGCGGCGGAATAGGTGGCCTCCGCTTCATTCTGGGGTCGAGGGGTGATTTCACCCTTTACCCAGCGGTCAAGCACGGCGGGGAGCATCTGTGCCGCCATTTCAGAGAGCCTGGCCGACAGCGAGCCCATCGTATCCTGCGGCGATATCGCCGCCTTTTCCTGCGCCAGGACTGGCCCGGTATCCAGACCGCTGTCCATCAGCATGATGGAAACGCCCGTATCTGCGTCGCCGGCAAGTATCGCTGCCGACACCGGCGATGCCCCTCTGTGCCTGGGCAGCAGCGAAGGATGAATATTCAGGCACCCATAGCGCGGAAGGTCCAGAACCGGCTTGGGTAGTATCTGCCCGTAGGCCGCCACCACAATCACTTCCGGCTGAAAGCCGGCGAGCTGTGCCACGGTCTCACTTTCCTTTAAGCTGTCCGGCTGAACCACCGGCAAAACCAGACGCAGCGCCGCCATCTTCACCGGCGACATTATAAGTGAGCGACCCCTTCCGCCCGGCTTATCCGGCTGGGTATAAACCGCCACCGGCGGACGCTGCTCCTGAACCAGCTTCTCCAGAGGGGGGACAGCAAATTCCGGGGTACCCATGAAAAGCATGCGCAATTCGGCTCTCATCGTGTAAAATTTTAACACATTGTTAATTTTTTTCAACAACTTGTTTTTTGTATTTAGGATTGCAAAATCGGGCAAAAGAGAGAGCTTGGACAACCTAGTAAGGCTTGTTGGGGTTCGGTAATGCCCAGCGATTACCAGCAAAACCCTTGCCAGAAAAAGGACGCGGTAGTATTCTAATAAACGTTTGCTTATAAATAAGCAATCTTCCAGCAGGCGACTACCCCGATAAAAGTTACTGATATCTGTTTTTCGCTAAGGGGTATTTTTTTGCCTAAAAACGGGGGGCTTTATCCTGAATAAAGGGAGTTGAAGGCTGTATTAGCTAAAACTTTTTACGCTTTTCTGAATTAATTAATGGAAACCAAGTCAGCAAGAGAAATTTGGGGCGCAGCCCTGGGCGAATTGCAGATGCAGGTCAGCAGATCTAATTACCGGACCTGGCTGGAAAAAACGGAAGGCCTGGATTACCAGGGTGACCGCTTTGTCATCAGTGTACCCAATACTTTTATCGCCGAATACCTCGACCGGAACCAGCGTTCCTTAATTGAAAAGACCCTCATCCACCTCACCTCCTCCCCAGAGATGCGGGTTTCTTTTCAGGTAAACGGCAGAAACAACCATTCGTCGAATGGACACTCGGCGGACCCGGCCATTCTAGCCCCCGCGCTATCAGATCCCAACCAGCTTAATCCAAATTACGTTTTTGATAGCTTCGTCGTCGGCGATTGCAACCAGCTTGCCTATGACGCAGCCCATAGCGCCGCCATAAACCCGGGCAAAGTCTACAATCCCCTCTATATTTGCGGGGCGGTGGGGCTGGGTAAAACCCATCTCCTGCATGCTATCGGGCAAGAAGCACAGGCCAGGCATAACCAGGTCATCTGTGTCAGCGCGGAGCAGTTCACCAGTGAATTCGTCAGCGCCGTCCGTCAGAAGAAAGTCGACGACTTTAATCGGAAATATCGCCAAGCCGGCATGCTTCTAATTGATGATATCCATTTCATCGGTGGTAAAAAACAGACCGAGGAGAGCTTTTTCCATGCCTTTAACTCCCTCTATAACGCAAGCCGGCAGATGGTCTTCACCAGCGACCAGCCACCCAAAGCAATTACCCTGTTGGATAAAAGGCTGCGCTCCCGCTTCGAGAGCGGGCTGGTGGCTGATATTCAATCCCCGGACCAGAAGACCCGCCAGGCCATATTAAAGGCAAAAGCCATGAAGAGGGAAATAAATATCGCCGATGATGTGCTTGAGTTCATCGCCGGGCAGGGCCAGCAAAATATAAGAGAGTTGGAAGGGTTATTGAACCGCGTCACCGCTTTCGCCAAGTTGTTAAACTCACCACCGACCCTGGACCTGGCAGCAAAGGCAGTTGTGAACATCGGAAGCAGGGAAAGAGTGACTGATTCGAGCGCATCCAGCCGGGTCATCGATGCCGTCGCTCAGGGCTTTAACCTGAGGCCCGAGGATTTGAAAGGCAGCCTGAGAGATAAAGAAACATCGCTGGCCCGACGTGTTGCCATGTATCTCCTCCGCCAGGAGAGCGGTTATTCGCTCGCCCAGATAGGTGCCCTCCTCGGTAACAGGGACCCTTCTTCCGTGACCGCCGGCTCGAAAAAAATCTCCGCAGAATTAGCTCACAACAAATCCATCAAAAAGAAGCTCGCGGATATTAAAAATATTCTCAAATTCCAAACAAAACAAAAGCCAAAATAAATCCCCAAACACCGGTTTCAAACCCTCGCTATTCTAAAAATATTTACGCAATTGCCTGGCTTTTGCCTTCTTTTTGAACATTTATTGATTATTTTGCATCATAATTTTTTATAAATTGAACACGGGTTGCCATCATATTCAAAAATGCCTGTCGCTTATTATTACAATTATTATTAAATTCTCCTATACTAGATGAGATAGTATATATTATTAAAAAGTAACGGGTATCAATTAGTTTGGGGTTTTTATATAAAGTTGATAGATAAGGCAGAAATCCTGGTGAAGTCAGGGGGGGGCGGCGACGGTGTGATCAGCTTCAGGCGGGAAAAGTTCGTTCCCTTTGGGGGGCCCGATGGCGGTGATGGTGGGAATGGAGGCAACGTGATTGTCCAGGCCGAGCCAGCCAGCGCCAGCCTGAGGAAATACCAGCACCGGAAGCGCTATCTTGCTGGGGAAGGTGGGAACGGTGGGAACAAGAAAAAGCACGGTCGGAACGGCAGCGATTTGATCCTGACCGTACCACCCGGGACCTTGGTTACCAAGAAGACAGTACTGCCCGGCGAAGAAATTTTTACCGACTTGGAAGAAGCTGGGGAACAGGTGGT
>CBFDCY010000137.1:0-3031 GCA_965603425.1 uncultured Dehalococcoidia bacterium
CGGCCAGAAGCCGGATATGAACGACCCTATTATCCTGGGGTGGGGAAGCACGCTGAGCGACGCAGCCGAGGCGGTGCACAAGGACTTCAGGGCCAGGCTCAAATTCGCTCGACTGTGGGGCTCCGGTAAGCACGATGGCATTATGGTTAAGCGCGACCATGTCCTGCAGGACGGCGATATCATCGAGCTGCATGTGTAAAATAAAAAGTAGTGAGGAGACAGATATGCCATCACGCCCGGGCTGGTATGACCGATACTGGCGAAATATGGATAAGGAAACTGAGGCCAGGATACGCACCACGTGCCCCCGCTGCGGCAGCTCCAGAACATACTACAACGAGCAGTTCCGTACCTGGCGCTGTGGAAAATGCGAACATATATTTGTCATCAAGGGATTGGGGGAGAGAAATCCCTGGTGGAAGCGACTGTTCACTTTCTGGAGAAAATAACCTGTAAACTCTGTAATAACTCTGTAATATGTAATAGTAATAATAACCTTTTGAACAGGAACAATGTTCTTCTTGACAGAAGTGGAGCATTAGAGGAAAATAGCATATACGTAGGGTGTGGGGAGATAGTCTGGCAGGGGAACCCTGAGACGTTTGTCTTGGGGGAAATAAGGGGTGATACGTTGGGAGAGGAGCAGGCTTCCAAGCGTGAAAACAAAGAGAAGGAACGGCTTGCCTTCCAGAGGGCAAAAGATAGAGCACGCACGGCCAGATGGGACCTTAATATCGCCATTTTTCTCTTTGCCGTTCTGATAATCGTCATAATCCTGCTTTTTCAGGGAGTCGTCCTTGAAATCGTAGCGCCGGTGGCTGTCTTCGGGCTGGGCATGGTGTGGCTTTGTGGCTGGAGACAGGGAAGACAGCTATTTGAACGCTTCTGTGAGGAAGAGCTGGCCAGCCTGGAATATGAGCGTACGCGTGAGGTTGAGGAAACGATAGAGGACGCCGTGCGCAGGGCCATTCGCGAACGCCTGCGGTAACCCCGGATACATATCGGTACCTGTTTGCCCGGGAATAAATCTCTTTATCAAGCATATCGTTTGCTTTTGGAAGGAGCATAATGGAAGTACTGAACAGTATCCCGATTGAACTGGAACTTGAAGCCGTTATTAAACGGATGCGCCTCCGCAACCGGAACGACAATATTATGGGCAATATACGGGAGATGCTGGATATTGCTGCCCCTATCGCCAGACCGAAGGCAGTCTATGAGACTTCCTATGTTGAGAATAAGAACGAGGACTCGCTGCAAATCGGCGGTGTTGAATTTACCAGCCGGGTCCTGCGGGTGAACCTGGACAAGGTGGAGCGTGTCTTTCCTTACGTCATTACCTGCGGTCGGGAACTTGAAGAGATTGATATACCGTCTACCGATTTCATCAAGGGATATTATCTTGACCAGATAAAAGAGACGGCGCTGGTACTGGCCCGGCAACAGGTTGAGAGCTACTTAAAGAAAAGGTATGCTCTCGGGCAACTATCCAGAATGGCACCGGGGGCCGGTGCCGAAATTGACTGGCCAATAACGCAGCAGATGGAACTGTTCTCCATTTTCGGAGGAAGGGAAAAGGTTGAGGAGCTCATCGGCGTCAGGCTCACCGATACTTTCCTGATGGTGCCTATCAAGTCGGTATCCGGGATATTTTTCCCCACCGAGGTCAGCTTTGAAAGCTGCAAGCTATGTCCGCGGGAGCAATGCATCGGGCGAAGGTCACCCTACGACCCGGAACTGGTGAAAAAATACCGACCTGAAGAAGCCTGACCGGACTCTTTTATACAGCTTTCTCTATTTCCACCAGGCAGCTATTGCAGGCAAAAGAACCTCCGGGGGAAGATTTGTCTCTGGTGAGAACATTGACACAGCCCCCGTGGTCGATACCCTCACTGTCCGGCTCAAACCAGGCGCCTGTATCCAGGCTGGCAACGCCGGGTATAATATGCTCGGTTACCCTGACGGTGGCAAGAAGTTGCCCACGGCCATTGTGAACTTTCACCCTGTTGCCATCGACAATACCTCGTGACCGTGCGTCGTTGGGATTCAACCAGACGGCGTCATCTGCCAGCGCATCCAGCAGGGAGATACCGTGCCACTGCGAGTTAACCCGGGCTCTTGAGTGGGGAGTCACCAGCTGAATGGGGTATTTGCTTATTGCGGGGTCATCCGGGCCTTCCCAGGGCGGAATGTATTTTGGGATGGGGGGAAGAAGCGGGTCCTGCCTTTCCGCCAGCTGCGGGCTGTATATTTCTATCTTGCCGGAGGGGGTGGGGAAACGATGATGGGCTGGGTTCTCAATCTGTTCCCTGAAGGCGACCCAGGGCTGGTCCAGAGGAATGGCATGAACTCCTTCTCGTTTGAAAACCTCGTATTCGGGAAGGTCTGGAGTGGCCGCGGCAAACTCCCTGAGCCAGGCCTCATCTGAATTGTCATTATAATCTGGTATGCCCAGTTGGGAAGCCAGCTCAGCGAAGATGGTCAAATCTGATTTGGTTTGCGGTAATGGCTCTATGGCCCGGTCCATGTGGATGAAGTAAGGTTCTCCAATCCAGGGTTGCCCGATATCACTGCGCTCCATGACGGTTGTCACCGGGAGGATGATATCGGCAAAGCGGGCGGTGGGGGTGAGAAAAAGCTCATGAGCCACGATGAACTCCGGTTTCTGAAGCGCCGATACTCCTTTATTTGTGTTTAAGAACTGGTTCAATAAATTGCAGCCGACAATATAGAGCAGTTTGATGTCACTCGGGTAGCCGCCGGCTTTCCCTTCTAACAGGGCGTCATAAATATCGGTGACATGTACAAAATGAGATGGACTTTTTGGCACGGGCAAAGTCTTGTTGAGATAACCAAGAGGGATTCGACCGGTGCCCCCCGACGCAAAACCGCCGGTGACGCCGATATTGCCGGTCATGACTGCCAGAGTGCTTGCCGCCCGGTGATATTGCTCGCCGAAAGCCGTCCGGCCCGGCGCCCAGCTGGCATAAAGGGCGGCTGGTTTGAGAGTAGCGTAGTCCCGGGCTAACTG
>CBFDCY010000138.1:0-3020 GCA_965603425.1 uncultured Dehalococcoidia bacterium
ACCGGAGGGCCGTCAAGGAGCTGCCCGGGGGGGCGGAAATCTTCTGGGGAGATGTTGCCCGGAAAGAATCGGTCAGGCTGGCCATGGAATATGTTGATGCCGTCGTTCACATGGCTGCCGTTTTACCGCCTCTGGCCTACGAGAACAGGGAACTGGCTCATCGGGTGAATGTGGAAGGCACGCGCAATATCATTGAGGTAATAAAAGAGAAAGGCGGCAATTTGCCGCTGGTGTTTACGTCTTCGGCGGCGGTTTTCGGGCCTTCTCCTAAAGCCAAGAAGCCCATCAGCCCGGAGAAAAATACCCCCAATCCGCAGGGAACATACGCCGAGACCAAGTTTCAGGCCGAAAACCTGATTAAAGAGGCGGGGATTGACTACGCTATCCTGCGCCTGACGGTAACCATGTACCTTATCTTCAGAGTGACTGATATGAAGCGCATGCTCACCGTGCCGCTGGAGAATCGAATCGAGTTCTGCCATGCCGATGATACCGCCCGGGCGATACTCAATGCGGTGCGGGATTTCGAGCTGGTGAGAAGTAAAACGCTTGTCATCAGCGGTGGTCCCGGTCAGCGTATGCTATACAAAGACATGATTGGTGCCATTCTCAAGGTGTTGGGATTGCCCATGCCTCCGGCGGATAAATTCACCAAAGAGCCCTACTACCTTGACTGGTATGATACCGACAACTCTCAACTGCTGTTGCAGTATCAGAGTAAAACGTTTGCCGAATACCTTGACGACTACCGGCAGGAACTCACCCGACATTTCTCCCCGCTCTTTCTGCCCTTTATGCGTTACCTTGTCGGACCGCTGCTGGGCAAGATCATTGTCAGGTTAATCTAGGTTTACATCCGTTCCGGTGTGGTCATTCCCATGAGGCGCAGTGTGCGGCTGAGCACGGTTTTGGCCGCCTCAACCAGCTTGAGTCGCGCCTTGGTGAGCGCCTCGTCCTCTGAAACCACCCGGCACTGCTTGTAGAAGCTGTGAAAAACGGTGGCCAGGTCCTGGGCGTAATAGGTGAGGTGGTGGGGCTCCAGGGTGGTAACAATCGTCTCCATAAGCTCGGGCAGCAGGAGCATCTTGCGTATGAGGGTGAGTTCGGGCTCCGTGGTCAGCAGCGAGGTATCACCGTCACCGTAATCGATGCCTTTTTCCTGGGCCAGACGCAGGATGCTGGCGATGCGGGCATGTGCGTACTGTACGTAATACACCGGGTTGTCTGCCGACTGTTTTTTGGCCAGTTCCAGGTCGAAGTCCATCTGGCTATCGGCGGAGCGGGACAGGAAGAAGAAGCGGCAGACATCGGTGCCCACTTCATCGACAAGTTCGCGTAAGGTGACGATATCACCGCTGCGTTTCGAGATGCGCACTATCTCACCGCCGCGGCGCAGCGTGACCATCTGCGAGATGATGACCTTGAGTTGCTCCGGGTCAATACCCAGCGCACCAACCACGGCTTTCATTCGTGAGACGTGCCCCATATGGTCGGCGCCCCATATATTAATCACGGTATCAAACTTGCGTTTCAGGAACTTGTCGTAATGGTAGGCGATGTCGGTGGCGAAGTAGGTGGGGGAGCCGTCGCTGCGTATCACCACGTTGTCTTTGTCTTCGCCCAGCGCCGTTGAGATAAACCAGGTTGCTCCTTCCTTCTCACTGATATGGCCTCCTTGCTTCAGGAATGCCATGACATCATCATACTGGCCATTTTTATGGAGGCTGCGTTCGCTGAACCAGACGTCAAAGGTCACACCCAGCAGCTCAAGATCAGCCTTTATTTGCCCGAGCATTTTTTCCAGTCCAACCTGTCCCAGCTTATTGATTGCCTCGGCTTCGGGAAGGCCGAGAAATTCATTGCCTTTCTGGTCGGCTATCTCCCCGGCCAGGTCAACCATGTACTGTCCGAAGTAGCCATCTTCGGGCATTTCGGCTTCATTCCCAAGGCGTTGCTGGTAGCGGGCATAAAGCGAGCGACAGAAGGCATTAATCTGGTTGCCGGCGTCATTGATGTAATATTCCTTCTCCACCTGATAGCCGGCAGCGATAAGGGCGTTGGATAGCGTGCTGCCCAGAATTGCGCCGCGCCCGTGCCCGACGTGAAGCGGCCCGGTGGGGTTCACGCTGACAAACTCAATCTGCACCCGCTTATCATGCCCAATTTCGATATTGCCATACGATTCGCCGGCCTCCAGAATTGAATTTACCTGTCTGGCCAGCCAACTGGCACTCAGGGTGAAATTGATGAATCCCGGCGGTGCCACGACCGCCCGCTCAATCTCAGCAGTACGGGCGATAAAGCCAGCAATATCATTGGCGATGGCAATGGGGTTGCTGCCGGTGACGCGGGCCAGTTTCAATGGCAGGCTGGAGGCATAATCGCCATGTTCCGGGTTCTGCGGGCGTTCCATGATGGCTTCAGGCAGAGTAATTGGAGGAAGCTTGCCTGACTTCTGTGCTTCAGTGGCTGCCCTGGTTAGAAGTTCGGCCAGTTTATGTTTCAGCATTAACCTGTCTAGTTCATTTCTGGCGGTAATATTTTGAATTTCGCGCTCGATACGTTTGTCTACGCCCGAATTATAGCATAATCGGAGTCGATAAAGGAAAGAGCGCTTAAAATAATGATTTTTCTGTATTGACAATATAATGAGAGAATAGTATAGTGTTATATAGTAATGATTATGCTGTACAAATAGTAGGGTCTATCGGTGAAGAGGGAGCCAAGCAGGCGGCTTGGTGCTCGTCACCAAGCCGCCTTACTTTGTGCGCCGCACCTTAAAAATTGAATACGAGGTCTAATATTAAATCTGAAGCAGGTCAAGCGGGTAAGGGCATACGGTGGATGCCTTGGCATCAAGGGCCGATGAAGGGCGTAGCATGGCTGCGATAAGCCCCGGTGAGCTGTCTAGCAAGCCTAGCCGGGGATTCCCGAATGGGGCAACTCACTCAGGTAAAACCTGAGTACCCCCAGCTGAACACATAGGCTGGGTGGAGGTAAGCAGGGGAAGTGAAACATCT
>CBFDCY010000139.1:0-2978 GCA_965603425.1 uncultured Dehalococcoidia bacterium
TTTTTATGGCTGTAATGCGGATACTGACAGGGTGAGAAAGGCGGTAACATGGACGTAGAAGAGATTGAACGGGTAGTTGCGGAGGAGTCCGGTGGTGCTGCGGGTGAAGGCCGTCTTGCCTGTGCCCGCGCTAAGGGTATAGCCAAGAGGCTTGGTGTGGCTCCCAAAGAGGTGGGGGATGCCGCTGACCGACTGGGGATGAGAATCGTGGACTGCCAGCTGGGGTGTTTCGGTTCCAAGAAGGCCACTCACGAAGACATGGACAGTGTTCAGGTGCCGGAAGCCCTGGCTGAGGCGATAACGGCAGCCCTTGTGGATGGACAGCTTTATTGTACCGCAGCATTTGAAGTGGCCCGGAAGGTGAAGGCAACCCCAAAGCAGGTTGGCGATGCAACCACCAAGCTGCAGGTCAGGATAAGCAAATGCCAGCTTGGCTGCTTTCCCTAACGCGTAATCGCTCTTTTCCGCTATGTTTATCTACACGTCCAGCAATTGGGCGATTCGTTCGCGGTGGTAATCAGCGTCACCGAAGGCAACCTGTGAAGACTTGGCGCGCTTGAAGTACAGGTGCATATCGTGGTCCCAGGTGAAACCGATACCGCCGTGCACCTGGACACCCTCGAAGGCGGCGTGCTTGTAGGCGTCGCTGCACCATGCCTTGGCCACCGAAGCGGCTAGAGTTTTCCCCGGGTCGTTTTCGTCCACCGTCCATGCGGCATAGTAGACGATTGACGTTGCACCCTCCACCTCGACAGCCACATTGGCCAGCTTGTGCTGGATAGCCTGGAAGGTGCCGATTGGTACGCCGAACTGCTCCCTCTCCTTGGCGTAATCGACACTCGTTTCCAGTGCCCAGCGGGCGCCGCCCATCATCCAGGCGCATTCTCCCACGATAGCCTCATCGAGCAGGTTACGGACTACCGGCCACCCGCCGTTAAGCTTGCCGAGGAGGTTGCTCCCGGGCACGGTGACACCGCTGAAGGTTACCTCGCACAGTTTCTCACCGGTCATTGTGCTCAGTACCTCTACCCGGAGTCCTTCCGATTTAGTATCCACCAGGAAGAGGCTGATGCCATCCTCACCGGTGCCGTCTTTCGTTCGGGCAACGCATATCAGGTGGTCGGCAATATGCGCGTCTGGGACGAACAGCTTGGTGCCGTTGATGACGAAGTCCTGTCCGGAAGGACTGGCGGTGACGGCTATGCCGGATGGTTCAAGGTCACCGGACGACTCCAGCAGGGCCATTGTCATGATAGTCTCGCCACCGGTTATCGCCGGTAGGAAACGCTGCTTCTGCTCTTCGTTGCCGGCGGCAAGGATTGTCCGCCCGGCGTAGACTACCGTGGGTACGAACGGACCGGGCACCAGAGCGCGCCCCATTTCTTCGAGCAGTACGGCAAGGTCAAGGAAGGTGCTGCCGACTCCGTCGTATTCTTCGGGGAATGCCAGACCGTGCCAGCCGAGGTCGGCCATCTTTCGCCAGAGCTCCGGCGAGTAGCCCTTGTCGTCGTCCATCATGTCGCGCACCAGCTTCTTGGGGCACTCTTTTTCGAGGAAGTCCCGGGCTGATGTCTTCAACATTACTTGCTCTTCGCCAAGGTCGAAGTCCATGATAGTCTCCTCTCGCTCTACTGCCTGGGCAGCCCCAGGACCCTCTGAGCGATGATATTACGCTTAATTTCTGAAGTACCGGTCTCGATGGTGTTGCCGCGTGACCGGAGGAAACCATACTGCCAGCGACCGTGGTCAACGGCATGTTTTGAGCCTCGCACCAGCCGGCTGTACGGACCCTGGATTTCCATTGCCAGGTCCTGGAGACGCTGGTTGAATTCCATACTGAAGACGCTGCTCACCGCTCCCTGCGGGCCCGGACGACCCTCCCTGAGCTCGTGGGTGAGGCCGCGGAGCGCCATATATTTGAGGACCATCGTCTCAACGTAGAGCTGGGCCAGCCGCTGCCTGACCATGGGTTCACGGTTGCGTTCCATCTCCTGGGCCAGCCGGATAATATCCTTGACCGAGTTTTCCCGCGCTATGGCAGCACCGGCACTTGACCTCTCGAACTCGAGGGCGCCGGCAGCCACGTACCAGCCCATGTTCACTTCTCCTATTACCTGGTCTCTGGGGAAACGGACGTTGTCAAAGAATGCCTCGTTGAACTCGGCGGTACCGGTGATATTGCGCAGCGGGCTTACGGTGACGCCGGGCGTTTTCATGTCGAGGAACAGGTAGCTGATACCACGGTGCTTGCGCGCTTCCGGGTCTGTCCTTACCAGCAGTACCCCCCAGTCTGCCAGGTGGGCGCCGCTGCTCCAGACCTTTTGCCCGTTGACGACCCAGTGGTCACCATCCTCGACGGCCCGGGTCTGGACGTTAGCCATATCGGAGCCGGCTTCCGGTTCCGAGTAGAAGGTGCACCATATTTCCTCGGCACTGAGGATTTTCGGCAGGTAACGTTTCTTCTGCTCCTCGGTGCCGTGGGCCAGAAAAGCCGGCCCGCACCAGCCGATGCCGTGGGCATTGGACAGGCCGGGGGCGCGATGTCTGGCAATCTCCTCATAGAAGATTACCTGCTCCATGATGGTCCCGCCGCGACCGCCGTATTCCCTGGGCCAGGTAATGCCGACGAAACCGGCGTCGTAGAGCTTGCGGTGCCACCAGACGCTAAAATCGTGGTACTCCTGCGAGTCGACCTCAGGCCCGGCGATATCCCTCTGTCGGTACCACTCCGGTAGCTCCTTCATGTGCACCGCGAGCCATTGTTTGAGTTCGTCCCGGAACGATTCTTCCTCCGGTGTATAAGAGAAATCCATTTCTCCCTCCCTGGTTTAAGATTACTGACCGTTAGCTGCTGCCGTCTCAGCCCTGCCAATCGGGGGCCTGGGGGTGCCTCACCATTTCCAGGCAGGCATTGAGCTCATCGTAAAAAGCCAGCGACTTCTCGTCGTAGCGGGCTTGCATGAGGTGCGCCTCCAAAG
>CBFDCY010000140.1:0-2972 GCA_965603425.1 uncultured Dehalococcoidia bacterium
TCTTCACTGGTCACGGCACGGATGGCAATCACGTGGCCGTACGTCCGGTAGTCGCCCATCACGCCCACGCTGTGAATGTCGGGGAGGACGGCGAAACTCTGCCAGAGCTGGTGGTAAAGCTTCGCTTTCTTAATCTCATTCATGACGATGAAGTCGGCGCTGCGCAGAATCTCCAGTTTTTCTCTGGTTACTTCCCCGATGATGCGTATAGCCAGCCCGGGGCCGGGGAAAGGCTGCCGCCAGACCATCTCTTCGGGAAGACCAAGCTCCAGCCCGACCAGGCGTACCTCATCTTTGAAGAGGTAGCGCAGCGGCTCAAGGAGTTTCAGCGTCATCCTGGCCGGCAGGCCGCCGACGTTGTGATGGGTCTTTATTTTGGCGGAGACGTTGCTCACCGAGGAAATGCTCTCGATAACATCGGGATAAAGGGTCCCCTGGGCAAGAAAATCAACCTTGCCCACCTTTTTTGCTTCCTTCTCAAAGACGCGGATGAACTCTTTGCCTATGACCTTGCGTTTTATTTCCGGGTCGATAACACCTTTCAGGCGGGCGAGGAACCGTTTGCTGGCATCAACATACTGGATATTCATCCCCAGATTCTGCTGGAAAACCTTGAGCGTTCTTTCCACTTCCTCACGGCGCAGTAACGCATTATTGACAAAGATGCAGGTCAGCTGGTCTCCAATCGCGCGATGGATGAGCGTGGCGACTATTGCCGAATCGACTCCTCCGGATAGCGCGCAAATGACCTTACCGTCGCCCACGCTTTCCTTTATTCGGGCGATGCTGTCGTTGATAAAACTGCCCATTGTCCAGTTGCCCTTGCAGCCACATACCCGGGACACAAAATTGTGCAGTATCGTTTTACCTTCCGGTGTGTGGGCAACCTCAGGGTGGAACTGGAGGCCGAAGATGCCGTCGTTATTGCTCATAACGGCAACCGGCGAGTTTTCCGTATAGGCGATGGCGGTGAAACCGGGTGGCATCTCTTCGATTTTGTCGCCGTGACTCATCCAGACCGGTATGGATTCGGGTAAATCGGCGAACAGTGGTGAATCGAGATTGCTCAGATGAAGGACGGCATGGCCGTATTCGCGTTTTGTTCCAGGGGCCACCTTGCCACCCAGTTGCTTGGCGATAACGCCCATACCATAGCAGATACCGAGCACTGGGAGATGGCTTTCATAGATATAAGATGGCGCCAGTGGCGCATCGGGATCGTAAACGCTTCTGGGTCCTCCGGAAAGAATAAAGCCCCGGGGATTGAGCGGGGCTATCTTTTCCCAGGGGGCATCGTGAGGCACCAGTTCGCAGTAGACCTGGCACTCACGCACGCGGCGGGCAATCAGCATGCTGTACTGAGAGCCAAAGTCAACAACGATGATTGCTTCACGTTCGGCTCCGGAAACCGCTTCCTCGCTTACCGACGGCTGTTCCCCGCCTATCTCTTTGGCAATTTCCAGATAAGTGGAGACTTCAATATCGCCGGTGGTGGCGATGCGGAGGCTTTCATCTGCAGCTGGTTTTACCTTCCTCGTCCCCATGTTTATAGAAAACAGATTACCATTATGGTGTGGAGGTGTCAATGAGATTGTAGAAGAACTGGCAATGGCATCCCTGTTTTAAGCGCCGGTCTCAATACGGGAGATTAAGTGCCTGACAAAGGGCTCGATTAGGTAATACATTGCCGTAGCCCCGGCATCCTGCACCCCGATGGTCTTCTCCCGGTGCCAGCTAGCCCGACCGTGCTTGGACATCATAGGAACAGTGGCTTTCATACCCTCTTCAGCCGCCGTTAAGGCGGCTTTAAGCGCAACCTCAGAGGTCGCACCTCCAGCCAGTTCCTTTTTAAAAGCTTCTACTGCCGGGACCAGGCAGTCGAGCATGGTCTTATCGCCAACCTCGGCTTTACCCCTTTTCTTGATACCGTCGACGGCGCCATCTGCTATCAGTTCCAGGTCTGCAATTTCGATTACCTCTTTCCCCATAGCCGCTTTGCCGGCGCCCATAAAGGCCGAGGCCAGCAACGTGCCGAAGGTGGAAGGACTTGCTTTGTTAAACTGCAGGCCGCATTTTGCCAGTAGCTGACCGATATCGCCCTCACCAGGAGAAGCTAAGTACTCACGTAGAGCCTTGCTGCCAAGCTCTACGGTGACTCCAAGGTCACCATCGCCAATGACAGCATCGAGTTGTCGCAGTTCTTCACTGTGGCCTTCAAAATCGGCTGCTATCTCTTTCAGGATTGACACCACATCTGTAGTCGTAAGCATAAGCTGCCATTACCTCCACTGCAACAGGAATGGAGAGAAAGCGGGAGCATCCAGCAGGGTCTTGAATTCTTTATTGAGCCTGAGCATAGTGAGCGAGGCGCCAGCCATCTCCATGGAGGTAGCATATTCCCCGACGAAGGTCTTGTAGACACTGATACCATGGCTTCCCAGGACATCGTGAATCCGGTTGTAAAGAATGAAGAGCTCCTCGGGTGGCGTCGCCCCCAGTCCGTTTATCAGTACGGATACCTCTTCTCCTGATTTGAAAGGAAGGTCATTAATCACCTTCTCCGCCATGATGTCCGCTATCTCGTCTGCCTTCTTGAGCTTGCTGCGTTCCAGCCCCGGCTCGCCGTGGATTCCCATGCCCACCTCCATCTCATCTTCCGCAATGGTGAAGGTCGGCTTGCCCGCTGCCGGTATGGTGCAGGGGCTAAGGGCTACTCCTATGCTGCATGTCTCCTCAATAACCTGGTCAGCGGTCGCTTTAACCTCCTCCAGGCTGGCCATGGTATCGGCCTTGGCGCCGGCCAGTTTATAGACGAAAAAGAGGCCGGCCACGCCGCGGCGATGGTCCTTCTCGGAGCGCGGCGCCGAGACAACGTCATCCTTGACAATGCTCATCTGTACCGGGATATCTTCCATCCCGGCCATTTCTGCCGCCATCTCAAAGTTCATGACATCACCGCTGTAGTTACCGAA
>CBFDCY010000141.1:0-2972 GCA_965603425.1 uncultured Dehalococcoidia bacterium
GAGGTCTTCTTTAGCTGTCTGACTTTATCGCCTATTTTCTGGTCGATGGGGAACTGGCCGACCTGCGTCTGGAATTTATTTATCAGCTCCGGACCCTCGATGAACTGATAGCCCAGGTAGTTTTCGATACCCCACGTGGTGTTAATCTGCCCACCGATATCACCGCTAATGAGCAGGGTTTTCAGTTGTTTCCTCGCCGCATACACACTGGCCGCCAGTCCGGCCGGGCCTCCGCCGATTATCATTAAATCGTACATAGCTGCCTCTCTGTCCTTTTAGCTTGGTCTATCACCATTAAGGACTACACAAGCAGGCTATCCAGCTTTGCCTGGTTGAAGCCAACAACCACATCATTATCAACAACGATTACCGGCACACCCATTTGCTTTGATTTATCAATCATTTCCTTGGCCTTTTCCCGGTCCTCCGCCACGTTGTAATCGCTGAAAGAGACCCCCTTCTGGGTTAAATAGTCTTTGACCCGTTTGCAGTACGGACAGGTGGGTGTTGAGTATACAATCACTTTTTTATCAGCCATTTTCTCCCTCTCCCATTATTAATTTTTTCAATACCATACTGTATTATTTTTAGTGCGTTTATTATATCATAAACAGTGAACGGTTAATTGTATGTGATAAAGGTCATATGAGCATCGCTGGTAAATAGTATAAATTTGATATAATTCTGGTAAGAAACATCGATTTTACCGAGGGGGCATAAAATCATGACAACCGAACAAAACACAACGCTGGAAGGCCTGAAAACAGCGGTTCAGATGGAAATAGATGGCAAGCAATTTTATCTCCAGGCAAGCCAGAAAAGCGGCAACGAGGCCGGTAAAAAATTGCTGGCGGAGCTTGCGGCCGAGGAAGATATTCACCGCCAGAAATTTGAGGAGATATTCGAGTCCATACGGGACAAAAATGCCTGGCCCGAAGCAGGTTTCAAATCAGATGGGGGCAGTCACCTTCGAACCATATTCTCCAGAGCCATCGGTCAGGCTGGCAAGTCCTTCAAGGCACTGGATAGCGAGCTGGAAGCTGTACAGACTGCGGTGGGTATGGAAGGCAAGACCTATGATTTCTATATCAGCCAGGGCCTGTCCACTCCTTATACGGCCGCACGTGAATTTTATGAGGCTTTGGCGGCGCAGGAAAGAGAGCACCAGCTTATCCTTCTTGATTACCAGGAGTTTCTGAAAAACCCGGCCGGCTGGTTTGTCGGGAAAGAACACCCCACCCTGGACGGTGGCTAAAATAGAGATAAACGAGGCAGATAACCACGCCTAACTACTACCAGGAGGACGGCTATGGACAAAACCAAAATCATTGGGCTGCTGAATAAAGACCTTCAGGACGAACACGGCGCCATCATCCAGTACCTGAACCACGCCTACGGTATAGGTGAGGGCGAAATGGCCTGTGAGATTGAGGCCAATGCCCGCGATGAAATGCGCCACTTCGACTGGCTGGCGGAGACTATCGTTGAGCTTGGCGGTGCTCCCAGCCTGGAGAGAGGCACCATGCGAATGGGCGGCGCGCAGGTTTCCGAATGGATGCAGAACAACGTGATGCTGGAAGACGGGGCTATCAAGCAGTATAAAGAGCATATCGGCCTCATTGATGACCCCAAGATAAAACGTCTGCTGCAGCGCATTCTTTCCGATGAAGAAGCCCATCGTGGCAGCTTTGCGCATTTCGTGGAAAAGGCAAAACGCGAAGGGGCCAAGGATATCAGAGGCGACAAGCAGGATAAGACAGCCAGCACACTGAACTGGGGTATCGGGCATGAATACACGGTCATCCTCCAGTACCTCCTGCATTCCTATACAAGCAAAAGCGATGAAGCGCAGGAACAGCTTGCCGACCAGGCAATCAACGAAATGCAGCACCTTGGCTGGCTGGCAGAGGAACTGGCCAGTAGCGGCGGCAATCCCAAGCTTGAACATATTGCGGTAGATAAATCAACCAACCCGGCCGATATGCTCAAGGCAGATATAAAAATCGAAAAAGAAGTGGCCGAGGCATACGATAAGGCAGGGAAAGAAACCGATGATGCCGACGTGAAGAAACTTCTCTTTCGCATCCGAGATAACGAACTCTACCACATTGACGTCTTCAACGACTTGCTGGAGGAAGAAGAAGGGAAATAGATAATTAACTCATCCTCTCGCTAAAAGGAGAGAACAAAAATGCCCGACGAACTGAGCGAGGTGCTGGACAGCGCCATCTATAAAGAGATTGCCTCACAGGCCATATATGAAGCTGCGCAGCGGAAGACTGACGACTCCGGGGCTAAAGAACTGCTGAGAGAGCTCGCCGGCCAGGAAGTCAAACACGCCGAAAAATTGAAGGTACTGAAAGAAAAAGGCCTGGCTGAGCAGCAGTGGCACCAGGGGAAAATTGCCGACCTCAAAATCAGCGATTACTTGACCGGCGGCGAGTCTCTGGAAGGCGCTGGTCTGCAGGACACCCTGATTTTTGCCATGAAACGTGAAGAAGAGTCAGTGGACTTCTATCGCAAAATGACGGGCATGATGCGGGAAGAGGAAGCCAAAAAACTCTGCGCTAACCTGGCAAATGAGGAACTCGGGCATAAAAAGCGCCTGGAAACCCTTTACGACCGGTTGTTCTACGAGGGCGAGTAAGACAGCCGCTGAAAGATAGGCGCGCCAGCATATAATTCAGAGACAGATCTCTTGATGCTCTCGGAAGCGAAGCGAAGGTTTCGCCATCCTGTAAATCAAACGTATTCATGTTGTGTGGAATAAGGAGATATGTCCAGATGACAAACAAGATTACTATCGGTTTGTTGATTTTTCTACTTCTACTTGCCGGAGGATTCGGCTATTACGCTTACACATCTCACCAGCAGATAAATCTGATGAGAGGGGAGCTGAACGCGTTCCAGAACGAACATGCCGCACGGGCAGAGGCGTCACATGAAGAGCTTCTATCACTGAAGAATGAACT
>CBFDCY010000142.1:0-2955 GCA_965603425.1 uncultured Dehalococcoidia bacterium
ACCTGGCTTCCGCTATTCCCAGAGCCAGCCCGATAAGCTCGGTGAAATAGAAAACGGGTAGCTTTTTCCCATCCGCGCCGGTCTGCCGCATTTCCAGGTTGGCATGGCACAGTGGACAGGCGGCGACCATCGCCTCGGCACCAGCCTGTCTCGCCATCTCAATAAGCCCACCAACCATCTGGCTGGCGATATCCCGCTTGCTCAAGGAAAGGCTGCCGCCGCAGCAGTCAACCTTACCTGACCAGTCTCTGACCTCAGCGCCCAGGGCGCTAAGCAAATCATCCAGGCACTGCGGGTTTTCCGGGTCGTCAAAGGCAACCAGTTCGGGAGGCCTGACCAGGTAGCAGCCGTAATACGCGGCCAGTTTCAGACCCTTCAGCGGTTTCACCACTTTGCTTTCCAGGCTATCCAGGCCGATTTCATTGACGATTATGTCAAGCAGGTGCCTGGTACCGTATTTGGCCTGATAGGATAGGGACATCACGCTGCTGAGCTCCTCCCTTAATCGGCCATCGTTCTGCATCTCATGATGTGCGTTTCTCAGCCTGATATAACAGGCCGGGCAGGCGACCGCAATATCCATCCCCATCTCTTCGGCCAGCGCCAGGTTCCTTCCAGCAAGAGTACAGGCCAGCTTCCGGCTGGTACTGTGTCCGGAAGACGCCCCGCAGCAGCTCCAGTCGGGAATCTCCGTCAGCTCAATCCCGAGGTGGGAGCAGACCGCACGCACCGACTGGCCATATTCCTTGGCCGTAGCCTCCAGGGAACAGCCGGGATAATAGGCATACTTCAGACCTGTCGCTATCGGCTGACTCATTTTTCCGCTCTCCGGAAAATGTCTCTCACGTTTTTTATTTCCTTGAAGCGCTCCGGGAGCAACTTCAATTTACCCTTCTTCAGCATCTTAATTCCCAGAGGCAAGTCAGTGAACAGGTCCCTCGTCTTAAGTTTGAGCTTTATAATCAAGGACAGCTCGTGCTGTCTTCCCCACTGCTCAATGTTTCCCAGAAAAATGCGGTGAAAATCAGCAACAGCGCGCTCTTTCGCCAGCCCCTCACGCAGCGATGTCTCACGCAGGACATCCATTATGCCCACCAGGTCGACCTCATTCGGACATCTGGTGGCACATGTCTGGCAGTCGGCGCAAACCCAGATAGTGGAACTGGTCAATACCTCCTGCCGGAGACCCATCTGTACCATCCGGACAATCTGGTGCGGCAGATAGTCCATAGCAAAAGCCGACGGACAGCCCAGGCTGCAGGTAAGGCACTGGTAGCAGCGGTCGATTTCAGCGCCGCTTTCTTCCTTTACCTGCTCGCCAAAACGGCGGTCAATCTCCGTTCTGCCTTCTTTATTGATATATTGCATAGGGCTACACCCCGATATTGGGCAGTTCCTCCTCCTTGAATGTGGTCAGGGGCAGTTCTTCCTCCAGGCTTCTGCCCGGCACATAATCGAATAGCTTCTGCACCTCATATCCCACCAGACGGAAGATATCGGATACGGGAATATCGTTCGGGCAGGCTTCGGTGCATAGTCCACAGCCGACACAGGAAATCACCATGTGGTTGAGTCGGGTCAGGTGGAAGAGAAGTGTATCATTGGGCATGCGGAGGGCACCTTTTCGCTTCGCCCAGCCCAGATACTTTTCGGCCTCGAATTCAAACACTGGAGAGTCGAAGAAACACTCCTTGCAGTAACAGAGCGGGCAGACCGTTTTGCAGTTGTGGCAGTTGATGCAGGTGGCCAGGGTGGCCATCATTTTATCCAGCCCCTTTACCTCTTCCTGGGTCTGCTTCAGTAGCTCTTCCCTCTTCTTCGACCTTTCCGCAACGAGCCCTGATACGGCCGACTCCCTCTCTGCGGCTTTTGCTTCCTCAAGGCCCAGTTCTTGAATTACCTGCTCTCCTTCCGGCGTACTGGCCACCAGCAAAATCTCTTTATCAAGGTTGGCTCCGAACAGGCCGAGGGTAAGGTCGGCGCACATGGGAGCAGGGTATTCACATATCTGGCAGGCTTTACGGAGCAGAGGGTCGCCTTTGCCTTCTCGAACTCGTTTCAGGAAATCTTCGGTTGGTGATGAGCTTTCGCCGACGAATTTTCCGTAGTCATCAACGGAATATGTACCATGGCAGTCAATGCCGATCAGCAGCAGTTTATCCAGCGATGCCTGCTTGAGCTTCACCAGCTCGACCAGTGCCCTGAGCTCGCAGGGACGCAGCACCACGCCCATTCGGTCCGGACTGGATGATACCATGGTAATCCTGGAGACAAGGCGGGCGGCGTTCACCGGCATCACCGGCGCCAGCGGGTTGGCCGCTTGAACCTGCTCCGGGCTGCTTACAATGGTCGACACCACATTATCTCCAGTGGGCAGTTCCAGCGGCACCAGCAGCACATCGACCAGCTTCTTTTCCAGGAGGCTGGCCAGGAACTGCCGAATCGCCCCGAGTGCCCCCTGGTTTCCAACAGGTATAGTTGCGTATCTCTCCATCTCTATTCCTTAAATAGACCGATCTTTGCTTAAGGGATTCGGCCCAAGTTTTTTAATCGATTCGGTAACTTCATTCATGGTCCGGGCAAATTTAGGACCTTCGGCGGCGCTTATCCATCTTATCCAAACTCTATCGTTCTCAATGCCCAGGGTGTCCAGCATGGTCTTCAGTATGGCCATTCTCCTTCTCGCTTTATAGTTACCGGAAACATAGTGGCAATCACCAGGAGGACACCCCCCCATAATAACGCCATCGGCCCCACCGAGCAGCGCTCTTAAAATGTAAACCGGGTCCACCGACCCGCTGCACATGGTCCTTATGGGGCGGATGTTGGCCGGGTACTGCATCCTGAGCGTGCCTGCGAGGTCGGCAGCGGTTGCCGTACACCAGTTGCAGAAGAAGCCCACGATTACCGGCTCAAACTCGTTTTCCTCGGCCACTTTGCTACCTCCTTATTACT
>CBFDCY010000143.1:0-2954 GCA_965603425.1 uncultured Dehalococcoidia bacterium
TGAGCTGCGCAAAGCGGTGCCATCCCCGTTCCCCAACCGGGGCTTTTTACAGCTGCTGACGGTCGACTACCTGTGCCCCGGCCAGCAGGAGGCTATTGATTATCTGGAGGCGCTGCGCGACGAGCTGGCGGAAATGGTTCGGGAAAAGAAGGGCGCTGTTTCCCCGGAAAGGTTTCGCCTGATGACCCTCTTTGTACCGCCGATGTACCTGATAGGGTTTCTGGAGAAAATCGGGCGGGAACATGGTGCGGTGAGCGTGGTGGAGCCGCTATTCACCCGCTGGGCAGAGGGCAGTCTTGACCCGTCACGGCCACTGGAAAGCGTGGCTAAAAAGGCGGCCATGATACCGGAACGGCGCAGCATGTACGGCCCCCTCAGCCAGGAGGCGTTGCAGGACATTATCGACTGTGCCGAGCAGTACCGTATTGATGGCGCTGTCTACTGGGCGTTTATGGGCTGTCGGCATACCTGTGCCACGATAAAGTTGTTCAAAGATTTGCTCAATGAGGTCGATGTGCCGATGCTGACCATCGACTGCGATATCGTTGACCCGACAATTAACTCCGAGGACGAGATAAGAGAAAAACTGGAGCAGTTCTTCGAGATGCTGGAGGACCGGTAGGCATATTTGGTATGAGAGCACTCGGCATTGATATCGGCAGCCTGACCACGAAAGCAGTCATCCTGGATAACGACCGCTTTGTCGCTTCAAGCGTCATAGCCACCGACGAAGAGACTGGATTAAGCGCTGAGGCCGCAGTCGATGAGGTACTCAAACAGGCTGGAATCAGGCTGGACGACGGCGTTTTGATCGTCTCCACGGGCGTTGGCGGCAAGGACGTGCCATTTAGCCAGCAATCTAGGTCGCTGGCCACCTGTCTCGCCCGCGGCATTCATCGCCTTTTTCCATCGGTCCGAATGTCAATTGATATGGGCGCCGAGAGCAGCACGGTTATCAAGGTGAGCGACCGTGGACGCCTTAACGACTGGGTGAACCAGGACAAGTGCGCCGCCGGCACCGGCATCTTTCTGCAACAGATGGCCAAACTGATGCAGATGCCGCTTGACGAGATGGCCGCGTTATCCCTTGAGGCAGAAGGAAGGGCCGATATCACCAGCACCTGCGCCGTATTTGCCGAGTCCGAGGTAATCTCTCACGTACACCGCGAACCGCCCACGCCGAAGGAGGATATCGTCGCCGGTATTTACTACTCTGTGGTAAGCCGCGTTATCTCGCTTTGCAAGAGAATCGGCATCGAACGTGATGTTGCCGTAACCGGCGGTGTGGGGCTGAATAAAGGGCTGGTCAAAATCCTGGAGGACGAGCTTGGTCTCGGTATTCTGGTGCCGGAACAGCCGCAGCTGGTGGCAGCGCTCGGTGCGGCGGTTGTGGCTCAGGAGAACATCGATAAAGGCGTAAGCGGATGATAGTTGCTGGCATTGATATCGGGTCACGTGCCGCCAAGGCGGTGGTGATGAATGATGGCACCATAGTCTCATCGGTGATATGTGACACCGGTCCGGAGAGCGTTAAGACCTCTAAGATGACCATGGCCAGGGTACTGGAGGGGACCGGATTAGCCATGGATGACCTTCAGTATGTGGTGGCGACTGGTTATGGGAGGGTGCTTGTGCCCTTCGCCAACGAAAATATCTCCGAGATAAGCTGCCACGCCCGCGGTATCACCTGGTATTTCCCTGAGGTCAGGACCATCCTGGATATGGGCGGTCAGGACTGCAAGGCAATAAACTGCGATGCTGACGGTCGGGTGACCAACTTCATCATGAACGATAAGTGCGCCGGCGGCACCGGGCGCTTTCTGGAGATGATTGCCGATGTACTAAACATCCCTCTGGAAGACATCGGCGAGGCCGCTCTCAGGTCAGAACAGGCTATTCCTTTCAATACCATCTGCGCCGTCTTTGCCAAGTCGGAAGCCATTGCCTATCTGCGCCGGGGAGCGAGCAAAGATGACATTCTGGCCGGATTAAATGAGGCGATAGCCACCCGCTGTCTCAACCTCATCAGGCGAGTCTCGGTAGAAAAAGAGTTCACCATCACCGGCGGCATTGCCAAGAACCGGGGAATGGTGGCGCAGCTGAGGGAAAAGGTGGGGCTTGAACCCCTCCTCAGCGAGGACCCGCAGCTCATCGGCGCGCTGGGAGCAGCGCTCTTTGCCGGGGAAAGGTGTCAGGGCAAGACAGTGGCTGTAGAAGCAAAAATGCAGTACGGTTATGCCGACGGCACGGGCAATTACTTCATCACCATCGATACCGCCCGCTGTGACGGCTGCGGTAAATGTGTGCTGGCATGTCCCTCTGATATTTTCGAGGTGGCTGCCGATGACGGCGGACAGCTGAAGGCCAGAGTGAAAGAGGAAGCCAGAAAGAAGCTGGCCATGCTGTGCCCGGGATATGAAGCTTGCCTCAGCAAACTGGAACTGAACTGCCAGAAAGCCTGCCCCCGGGAGGCTATAAGCCATACCTGGTAAAAAAACCGTTAAGAAATAGGAGGTGGTTTGGGTTTGATGGGTACCGGCAGTTTTGGAGGTAAGGTGCCATATTTCGAGTCGGCACATGGAGCAGCACCGGATATAGTCGGAAAGAATATAGCAAATCCAACTGCTACGGTACTTGCATCTAAATATATGCTTGACTACTTAGGCATGAAAGAGGAAGCCAATGCGTTAGAGAAAGCAGTGGCATTGGCATATAAGCAGGAAGATAGCTTAACACCGGATCAGGGAGGAACGGCTACTACGAAAGAGCTTGCTGGGGCAATATTGAGAAAGATAAGATAACTATCCAAAACGGTTACGAAAACAAATCATAATGGTACAAAAAATAGCAAAAGATATATTAGATAGAGCTTCCGGAATAAAGAAGCGGTCTTGTGTATCTTGTAGATAGACTCTTCGATTTGAGGTTTGTCCCTGAGAGTAACTAAGAGTAAA
>CBFDCY010000144.1:0-2896 GCA_965603425.1 uncultured Dehalococcoidia bacterium
GGCGCGAAAGAGACCAGCTTTGCGCCGACGCCGGTAGCCAGCAGAGGCAGACTATCAAGGTTCAGACCAGCCTGGCTGGTAACCAATTCCAGCATGGAGCGAGCGCCGACTTCAACATCGTCACCCGGAGGTCCAATGCCGGTGCCGAGGATTCCGTCATCCCCGAGGACGATGGCTTTAATATTCAGACTGCCAATATCAATACCAAGTGTTTTCATAAATTTATCGGTCTTCCAGCAGCTCAAAGAACTGCTCCAGTTTATCACGGACCTCTTCCTCGGAATTGATCGTAGGGTCGACGATGTCACAATCAACGGTCAGCATCGGGACATCGACTTCGCTAAGCTTTTCCTTAATTATTTTAATGGTGGCGCAGGTATGCCGGCAGCCCATAAACGCCCAGTAAATTGCGCCATCAATTTTATATTGCTCGGCGCTATCAGTTATATCCTGCAAAGCCTGCTGACTGAGCGGTCCGTACATACTCCTTCTTTCTGGAATAAGGAAAGACTTCTTCGCCACGCTTTCCAGCGGCCTGGCCGGGTCCAGCCTGCCTTCCGACCAGCGGGTAAATAGCGGCTCCACCACACTCACCGCGCCTTTTTCCTCAAATAGCTTAGTCAGTGAACTCATCAGATGCATCGGTGGGATAAACAGCGTCATCAGGCGGAAACGCTCTTGAGAGATTGTCCCCCTGCTCTCCTGTATCATTTCTTTTAACTCGTCCCGCAGCTGCGTCAGGTACTGGATTGATTCCGGTTGGCCGGGGAACATGTAATCCGCGGAAAGTAGTTCCAGGTAACTCAGGGCTGACATCGGCGAAGGCACCGCCTTACGCAACTGGTAAATCTCCCGGTAAAGCTCAATCTCGCGGTCGGTGCTTTCGACCATTTCCGAGAGTCTGTTCCAATCCATCTTCCTACCGGACTTTTCCTCAAGGAAACGGACCATATCTTCCAGTTCACCAACCAGATATTTCATTTCCCCTGGGGAGTCCTGAAAAGGATTATCAAGGAAAAAACCGGGACTTTGGCTCAGTTCCATCATCAGTTCCCCTGACTTGGCCGTATTATCGCAGATCAGGTTAGACCAGAGGATAACATCCGGACGGGGGATGGAATTTAGAGCAAAGATACCGGCAACACCGCGGTGGGGCGAACAAATTTCCGGGGCCAGCCCCAGCTCGGCACCCTTTGACAGTATTTCTGCTTGCCTTCGCAGGAACATGGCATTGAGCCAGGTAGTCATTTCGGTATGCATCGGAACGATATCCATCGCATAGAGAATTTCGGTGGGGAAGAAGACAGTATGTGCCGCCAGCAGTTTCCCCTCCCGGTGAGCGTTATTTATTCTGGTGTAATAATCGGCAAGCAGATTGAAGTAAAGGGTCTCGCTAAGGCGTGCCTCAGGCCGCACCCGGTTCATTCTTGCCATCAGGCGATACGTACGGACCAGTAAATCGATGTCACTCTTGTTCTCGGCAGTTGTCATTTCTTCTTCGTCTCCAGCATTTCCAGGAAAGCCTGCACTCTGGTACTGATTTGCCCTGAGCCGGAGGTGCCGTATTCTACGTCTAGCGCTAGGGTAGGAATGCCGGCTTTCTTCAGCCTGTCGGTAATCAGGGGCAAATCATGCGCGTAAGGTACGCAGTAACGGATAATCTGGCTGATAACACCATCAACTTTGTAATCACGGGCCAGCTGTAAGATACGGTCGAACCGTTCATCTGAAGGCACCATCCGCGCGCAGGGAAAGTTATTAAGGTAGCGTCGAGAGACGGCTTCCAGAGGAGAGCGACCATCCAGGACTACAGGGTCTGACCAGTATCGTGTACTGGTGCAGAGTTCATCGGTCACTACCAATCCGCCCAGTTCTTCGATAGACCGGATAAACTCCGGATTGTTCATCACACTACCGGTTACCATCAGCCGCGCCCGGCTCCCATGCTCGATTCCCGATACCGCTAATTCATCGAGCAGCTCACACAGGTACTGGTTAAACTGTTCCTTTGCCATACGCTGGCTGGCGTTCAGCACTTCCATTGTCTCGGCGCCGGTAATCGGCGGCTTATCAAGCTTTCGCAGCTGGTAAAGTTTTTTCAGAGCTTCCCGGGACTCATTATACACCGAGATCGACTTCAGCAGCGCTTCATCGGTTATCCTGGTATCAAGGTGCTGTTCCAGGTGCTCTTTAAACTGCGCTACCTGTTCGTAATAAAGGCCATGGGCGCGCTCGGTGTATTTACGAGGCACAGTGATAATATGATGAAAAGGCACTTTGATATAGTACTGCCACAAATCAAACAAGCGGCGTGCCCCATCGCAGGTTGACCCGGCGACTACACCGTCCAGATAGTCATACTCGCCTCTCAAGCCCATCTGGAGGCAGCTTCGGGAGAATGAGCAGTTATTGATATAGAGATAGGCGTTTCCATCATCTAACTCTGTCTCCTGAGCGTAACCGGTGATGCGTATCGGGAGTATGCCAGCGGCGTGGATAATCTCTTCGGGAACATAGGTGCAGAGCCAGCCAAAGACCTTTTTACCCTGTCTCTTGAGCTCCATAATATCTTCGGTTTTTGGGAAGGTGTGATTGACCTCACGGAAGCTTTCAAGACTCTGCAACTCAGTGTAACTCATATCCAGCTAACCCAAAAAAGACTTATTCATTACGTAGATGCTCTAGGTATCTCTGAAATAGTATATAGTATCCCAGCTGATGTCAAGTAGAGTAAATGGGACATGCACTTTCAAATACTCTTCGATACATTGTACAACGAGAATGAAACGATTACAGGAGATAACGATCCATTTATCGGCTAACCTTTTTATCTGAAGCCTCTATGGTTTCGAGATTGGGGGGCCATATTTGATTTCACATATACTCATTTTGTCAA
>CBFDCY010000145.1:0-2884 GCA_965603425.1 uncultured Dehalococcoidia bacterium
TTGTAGACCACGGTTTTGGGTACATCTTTGATAACGGCGAAACCGCCCGCCATGTCCCCATACAGAGTGGTACAGCCGGTAGCCGTTTCACTTTTATTGCCGGTGGTAAGGACCAGCCAGCCAAATTTATTGGAGAGGGCCATCAGAATGTTGCCTCTAATGCGAGCCTGGATATTTTCTTCCGTGATATCGGGCCTGACGTTCTCAAAACTGTCTGTCAGCGTCTCTATATAGGACTGAAATATCTTGTCAATAGGAATAGCCAGCAGTTTCATGCCGAGATTTTTGGCGAGTGCTTCGGCGTCGGCTATGCTGCCTGGAGACGAATACGGCGAAGGCATAGCGACCCCGATTACGTTCGATGCTCCCAGCGCGTCGACGGCGATGGCGGCGACCAGGCTTGAATCGATTCCCCCCGATAGACCTATCACCACCTTCTGAAAGCCGTTTTTCCGAATGTAATCATGAGTGCCGAGCACCAGCGCTTTATAGATTTCTCCGGGGATATCTGGCTGTTTCACCTGCCTCTGCGGCAATGGCGGCTTGTCGGGATTGAGTGCTTTGTCTGCTATGACTACCTTAGTAACCTGGCACTGTTCGGCATTGAGAAAAAGTGACGCTTCGCGCCAGCGCGGGTCATGCAGGCGGGCCTGAAAGACGGCCTCAATATCCAGGTCGGCAATGACCAGGTCTTCTTCAAACTGTTCGCCGCGGGCGATTAGGTCTCCTTTTTCATCAAGTATCATGCTGTTGCCGTCAAATACCAGCTCATCCTGTCCGCCAACCAGATTATTATAAACGATGATGGCCACGTTGTCCGCGGCGCGCGTACTGAGCATTTTCAACCTCGCATCACCCTTGCCGGCGTGATAGGGCGAGGCGCTGATATTGATGATGACTTCAGCTCCGGAGCAAGCCTGTGCCGTGGCCGGGCCGGCTTCGTTCCAGATGTCCTCGCAGATATTGATGCCGATGCCGATATCAGCGATTCTGTAGACAGGGACGTTTTTCCCGGCCTGGAAGTAGCGGTTCTCATCAAATACCCCGTAGTTGGGCAGGTGTATTTTGTGGTAAATATCTATTAGCCTGCCATCATGGATAACGGCGGCGGCATTGTAAATGTCCTCTTTGGCATCAACAAAGCCGACCACAACGGTTATCCCCGTAGAATTGCGTACGACCTCATTCAGCACTTTGAGGTTCTCCGAGATGAACTGAGGCTTGAAGAGCAAATCTTCCGGTGGGTAGCCACAGATGGCGAGCTCTGGGAATGTCAGGAGGCCTATTCCCAGAGCCCTGGCATCTTCAATGGTCTTTAATATTTTCCCTTTATTGCCCGGAAAATCGCCCATGGTGGTATTTATCTGAGCCATGCCAATCCGAAGCTGACGCATTCCAGTTCCTCCCGCCGTAACCAGCTACGCTGGCTCATAAAATGGGCAAGTACCTGTTCAGCTCGTATTCGGTTACCTGAGTCCGGTACCGGTCCCACTCTATCTTCTTGTTTGCGATGAAAGCTGAAAAAACATGGTCGCCGAGAGCTTTGCGCATCAGTTCGCTTTTCTCCGTCACCAGGACAGCTTCAAGCAGGCTGTCTGGTAAAGTTGCGATCCCTCTCCGTTGCCTTTCCTCTTCAGACATTTCATAAACATTTTCTTCTATTGGCGCGGGAACCTCATATTCTTTTTCAATCCCCTCCAGTCCTGCTGCCAGCATGGCACTGAAAGCAAGGTAGGGATTGCAGGCCGGGTCAGGAGAACGGAATTCAACCCGGGTTGCTTTTTCTCTACCCGGGCGATACTCAGGGACCCGGATTAGGTCGGAGCGGTTGCGCCTTGCCCAGGAAAGATATACCGGCGCCTCATAGCCGGGAACCAGTCGTTTGTAGGAATTGACCCACTGGTTGGCAATCGACGTAATTTCCGGCGCGTGCTTCAGCAGTCCGGCGATATAGTACTTGCTTATCTTGGAGAGGTGATACTCATCTTTCGGGTCAAAGAAGGCATTCTTATCGCCTTTGAATAGCGATTGGTGCACGTGCATCCCGCTGCCATTGATGCCAAAGACTGGTTTGGGCATAAAGGTGGCATAAACCCCGTACTTCAGGGCCACTTCTTTGACCACCAGGCGGTATGTCATCACGTTGTCGGCCATGGTCAGAGCGTCTGTATACCTCATGTCAATTTCGTGCTGACTGGCGGCAACCTCGTGGTGGGAGTACTCAACACCGATACCCATTTCTTCAAGGGTAAGGACGGTGTCCTTTCTCATGTCGGTGGCGGCATCTCGCGGCGTCAGGTCGAAGTAACCCCCCTGGTCCAGAGGCTCGGTTCCCTGTGAGTCTCTGAAATAGAAGTACTCCAGCTCTGGTCCCACGTAATAGGTGTAACCTAAATCGGCCGCCCGCTTCAGGTTCCGCTTAAGGACATACCTCGGGTCGCCTTCAAAGGGCTCGCCGCCCGGTTTCAAGACATCGCAGAACATTCGCGCCACGGCACGGTGCTCCCGGGGCCTCCAGGGAAGTATCTTGAAGGTATCGGGGTCGGGCAGCGCCACCATATCGCTTTCATCGATTCGGGCGAAGCCTTCAATTGAGGAGCCGTCAAAGCCCATGCCTTCCTCAAGGGCGCCCTCCAGCTCTTCCACGGTGATGGCAAAGCTTTTCAAAAAACCCAGAATATCAGTGAACCACAACCTGATGAATTTAACATCGTGTTCCTTTGCCATCTTGAGTACGTATTCTTTGCCTTCTTCTCTACTTCTGTTTGCCATTTTTACCTCCATTTTTACCTGTTTATTTTTAGATTGCGTTTTCGCCGTCCTCACCAGTTCTGACGCGCACCGCGTTTTCCACCGGCAGGACAAATATCTTGCCGTCTCCCAT
>CBFDCY010000146.1:0-2851 GCA_965603425.1 uncultured Dehalococcoidia bacterium
GCCTTGCGGGCAGCAGGTGAGCTTAGCCATTTCGATGCCCCGCCGGCCGCCGCACCGGCTTCGACTATAGTATCAGCGATATCTTTGGGACCGGCGGCACTGCCGCATACGTATATCCCTTCCCGCGACGTTTCAACTGTAGAGAACGGCTGTGTCTGGCAGAACCCCCACCGGCCTGTTTCCACACCCAGGACCTGACAGAACTCACGGAACTGCGGGGCAGGTGTCTGGCCCACGGACAGCACGACCATTTCAAACTGGCGCCTGGCCGGTGCTCCGTCCTCGGAGGCTACGGTAAGCATGAGGTTATGGGTCTGGGGGTCTTCCTTCACCACCGGGACGCGGCAGCGGGTAAAGTTCACGCCGAGTTCATCCCTGGCCCGCTCATAGTAGCGATAGTACCCCTTGCCGAATGCCCTCAAATCCATGAAAAAGATATGGACATCCGTCTGCGGCCAGGCCTTTTTGATGAGCGTGGCTTCCTTGACAGCGAACATGCAGCACGCCGAGGAACAGTAGTCCCGCCGTCTGTCCCGTGAGCCGATACACTGTAGAAAGGCGATTGACGCTGGCGTCCTGCCATCCGAGGAGCGAACCAGCTCCCCTTCGGAAGGCCCGCCCGGACTGAGTATCCGCTCCAGCTCAATGCTCGTTATTACGTTGGGGTAGCGCCGGTAGCCATACTGCGTGGCGAGACGCGGGTCAAATTCCTCAAAACCGGTCGATACAATAATGGCGCCCACCTGAAGCTGCCGGGTGCTTTCTTTTTGTTCCAGATTAATCGCTTGAGTCGGGCATTTGCTTACGCATTCCCCGCACCGGGTGCACTTCTCCCAGTCTATGGCATACTGCCGGGGAGTGACGTATGGGTTTGATGTATCGATGGCCTTCTTTTGACCCAGCCCCTCGTCAAACTGGCTTTCCACCTCAACCGGGCAGACCTCGGTGCAGAGACCGCAGCCAATGCATAACTGAGCATCAACGCCGGTACTCCTGGTACTTACCGTCGCCCTGAAATCACCTGCCTCGCCCTGCAGTTCGGTCACTTCCGCGTTCAACAGCAGTTCGACATTGGGGTGAACCAGCCCGCACCGCAGGCAGTTCTGGGAGGACCTGTCCCTGTTCAGAGTGGGGAGTATCTGGCACATGCTGCAGTGGTTATCCGGAAACCACTTGTCCATCTGGACCAGTGTGCCTCCGGCGCTCGGTTTTCTTTCACATAGATAGACCGAATGCCCCGCCTCCGCCATATCCAGCGAGGCCTTTATTCCCGCCACCCCGGCACCTATTACCAGAACCGCTTCTGACTTGTTCATTTTACCCGTTCATACCTGTTTTCATACATATTCCGCCGTGGCGATGTCTATCATCTCGAAGAATTGCCTGGGAGTCCAGTTCTTATGCTGCATCGCACTGGAAGGACAGGTGACCGCACAGGCGCCGCAGCCGTCACATACCGCTTCATTGACCCGGGCCACTTTTTTCACCGGGTCAAGCTCGATTGCCTGAAACGAACAGATGGAAACACACTGCCCGCAGCCGCGGCACACCTCTTCATCCACAACGGCAACCACCGGCTCGTGGAGCAGTTCCTTGCGGGAAAATAGAGAGAGTATCTTGCTCGCCGCGCCGCTCGCCGAGGCGATGGTATCGGGCAGGTCTCTCGGCCACTGCGCCGTCCCCGCTATGTAGATACCGGAGGTAAGCGTCTCCACCGGCCTGAGCTTGATGTGCGCTTCGGTAATGAAGCCATGCTGGTCGGAAATGATGTTGAGCTTTCTCGCCAGCTCCTTGGCTCCCGGACTGGGTACCATGGCGGTCGCCAAAACCACGAGGTCGGCGGCAATTTCAACGCTCTTCCCGATCAAAGTATCCGCACCCCAGACCTTGATTTTGTCTCCGTCCCGGAATATCTTGGAAACCCTGCCCCTCAGATAGAGCACTCTTTCCTCATCCACCACTTTTTTAATATATTCTTCGTAGCCCTTGGCGTCGGAGCGGATATCCATATAAAAAATGTATGTCTGGCCGTCCGGAACAGCCTGCTTGTAAAGCAGCGCCTGTTTCGCCGCGTACATGCAGCATATCCGGGAGCAATAAGAGACACCGTGTTCCGGGTCGCGCGACCCGGCGCACTGAACGAAAACCACCTGCTCGGGTATCTTCCCGTCAGACGGCCTCCTGACCTCTCCCGACGTTGGCCCCGAAGGTGAAAGCAGCCTTTCGAACTGCAGCCCATCGATGACGTCCGGGTCCGAGGCATATTCCGCAAGGTCGTTGCGCGGGAAAAGCTCATATCCCGTGGCCACGATGATGGCACCGACTTCTTCCTCGCTTATCACGTCCTCCCGCTGGAAATCGATAGCCCCATTGGGGCAAACGTCCTCGCAGGCGTGACACTCACCGCCATTGAAATGCAAACACGTCTCGCGGTCGATTACCGGTCGCTGCGGAAACGCCTCCGAGAAGGGAACATATATGGCGCCACGCTGCGAGAGACCGCGGTCAAACTCGGAAGGAGTTTTGACGGGGCAGCTCCCCAGACAGAGCCCGCAGTAGTTACACTTATCCTCATCAACCATGCTGGCTTTTCTCCTGATGGTCACCTGGAAATTGCCGACGTATCCGGAGACATCCTCTATTTCCGAGTAGGCGTACAGCGTGATATTAGGATGCGAAGCCACCTTTGCCACCAGAGGCGAAACCATACAGGGCACGCGGCCAGCAATGGGAAACGTTCCCGATAACTGCGTGGCATGTCCACCGATACTGGGATTTTTCTCCACCAGCACCACGTCATAGCCGCTATCGGCGATGTCCATTGCCGCCTGCATCCCCGCCACCCCGGCCC
>CBFDCY010000147.1:0-2849 GCA_965603425.1 uncultured Dehalococcoidia bacterium
GTCGGGGCGAGAGGATTTGAACCTCCGACCTCCGCGTCCCGAACGCGGCGCGCTAACCGAGCTGCGCTACGCCCCGATAGCACTATTATAGACGGACTCTACCGGTTCTAGCAAGGAGAGCAGATGAAATACGTTGTTTTAATCATGGACGGAGCCGCAGGCTACCCCATACCCGAGCGCGGGGGAAAGACGTCTCTGGAGCTGGCAGAAACCCCCAATCTGGATGCGCTGGCTAAAGAGGGCACTCTGGGGCTGGCGCGCACGGTGCCGCCGGGGATGGAGGCGAGCAGTGCCTGTGCCTGCATGTCGGTGCTGGGCTACGACCCTGAAATATATTATAAAGGCCGGGCGGGCATTGAAGCGCGCAGCATGGGCATACCCATCGGCGACAGGGAGGTCGTCTTCCGCTGCAACCTGGTGGCGGTCCGGGATGGAAAAATGTGGAGCTATAGCTCCGGCTACATCAGCACCGAGGAGGCCCATAGCCTGATTGATACGCTGAATAAGACCCTCGGCAGCGACGAGGTGCAGTTCCATCCCGGCGTCAGCTACCGGCATATCTGTAAAATCAAGGGGCATGAAGAAACGCTTCAGGCAGAGTGCACACCGCCGCACGATATCCCCGATAAAGAAATCGGCGAATTCCTGCCCCGTGGACAGGGGAGCGAGGTATTGCGTGACCTGATGGCACGCTCGGAGGCAATTCTGGCAAACCACGCGGTGAACCAGGAGCGGATAGCTAATGACGCCATACCGGCCACCATGCTCTGGCTGTTCTGGGGGAGCAGCCGGCTGCCGGATATGCCGTCTTTTCAGGGCAAGTACGGCCTCAGAGCGGCCATGACCTCGGGAGTTGATTTGCTCAACGGGCTGGCACAGCTTGCCGGGATGGAGGTGCTGGAAATACCCGGGGTGGCCGATAACCTGGACAACGATTACGCGGCGCAGGCGAAGGGCGCCGTGGCGGCGCTGTCGGCGCATGACCTGGTGGTGGTTCACATCGAAGCGCCGGACGAGGCATCTCATGACCGCGCCATAGATGCCAAAATCGATGCCATTCAGAAAATTGACGGCGAGGTGGTAAGTCGGCTGCGCTCTTTTCCGGGCGATATCCGCCTTCTGGTTATGCCCGACCACCCCACCCCGATACAGATACAGACCCACACCGATGAACCGGTGCCCTTTCTCATCTGGGGAAAAGGGGTGACGCCAAATGGCGCCGGCAGATTTACCGAGGCGGAAGCTAAAAGAACTGGCCTTTCCCTGGAGAAAGGTTATAAAATAATGGAAAGATTCATTGAGAAGGCGGATGGCTAGATGTCTTTAATCGTGCAAAAATATGGTGGTACATCGGTCGCCGATGCCGAGCGCATCAAGAACGTGGCCGGGCGCATCGCCCGCACCAAAGACGAGGGCAACCAGGTGGTGGTGGTCGCCTCGGCGATGGGGGATACCACCGATGAGTTGATAAAGCTGGCCGACCAGCTCTCGGAGAAGCCGAATAGCCGCGAGATGGATGTCCTGCTCTCCACCGGGGAGGTGGTTACCACCACCCTGCTGGCCATGGCGCTGCACAGCATGGGCTATCCGGCCATCAGCCTCAGCGGTGCTCAGGCGGGAATTCGCACCGATTCCGCTTACCGCCGGGCGCGCATCCTTAAAATAGAGCCCAAGCGGGTGGTCAGAGAGTTGGAGAAGGGCAATATCGTCATCGTGGCCGGCTTTCAGGGTATCACCGAGGACATGGATGTCACCACGCTGGGGAGGGGTGGCTCGGATACCACCGCCGTTGCTCTGGCGGCCAGCCTGGGGGCAAAGGAGTGCCAGATTTACACCGATGTAGAAGGGGTGTACAGCGCTGACCCCCGTCTGGTTCCAGAAGCGAAGCCTCTTGCCGAGATACATTACGAGGAGATGCTGGAGCTGGCGACTTATGGGGCGAATGTGATGCACCCGCGGGCGGTGGAGCTCGGGGAGCTGTTCAATATCCCCATCCGGGTCGCTTCCAGTTTCAACGAAAAGCCAGGGACATTAATACACGGAGGGGTAGCAATGGAAGTTCGGAATAAGGTCAGAGGTATCGCCCATAACCTTAACATAGGCAAGATAACCGTGGTCGGCGTGCCGGACCACCCCGGAATTGCCGCCAGCATTTTTGGCCCGCTGGCCAAGGCGGGAATCAGCGTGGATACCATTGTGCAGAACGCCAGCATTCAGGGCATCACTGACTTGACTTTTACCGTATTCAAGAGCGACCTTGCCCGGGCGATGGAAGTGGTCAAGCCGATTGCCGCGCAGATTGGCTCAAGGGAGTGTGCCAGCGATGACACCCTTGGCGCGGTGAGCATCATCGGCACCGGGATGCAGAATACCACCGGCTTTGCGGCACGAATGTTCAACACCCTCAGCGAGAAAAAGATTAATATACAGCTGATTACAACCTCGGAGATACGGATAAC
Source organism: uncultured Dehalococcoidia bacterium (assembly GCA_965603425.1). Classification (GTDB taxonomy): domain Bacteria; phylum Chloroflexota; class Dehalococcoidia; order Dehalococcoidales; family RBG-16-60-22; genus E44-bin89. Next base: position 2,460 of record CBFDCY010000147.1, read on the forward strand.
CTGTATCATTAACGCTGACCAGGTCAAAGAGGCCGTACGCGCCCTGCACCGGGCCTTCGAGATTGAAGAAGAATAGACGGTTGCCCGGCTACGCTAAACCGATACCACTTCCTTTACTTCCGGTATCTGCTCTTTCAGGATTTTCTCAATTCCCATCTTGAGCGTCATGGTGGACATCGGGCAACCAGCGCAGGCACCGGTCAATCTGACTTTCACGGTGCCGTCATTTACTTCAACCAGTTCCACATCGCCGCCGTCCCCCTGTAGCTGGGGACGAATCTGGTCCAGTATCTCGGTAACTTTATCCTGCATCATAAAACTCCTGTTAAAAATTGCTCCATTTATATTTTATCTACTGCATAAGCCATTCGTCAAATAAATACAAAATCC
>CBFDCY010000148.1:0-2817 GCA_965603425.1 uncultured Dehalococcoidia bacterium
TCTCTAAGCCAGTGCCGGTTATCAAAGAAATCACCGTGAAGTTGTACGGCCAGAGGAATTCTCAGCTTTCTTTTCAGCAAATAGCCGATGAAGCCGGTAAGAAAAGGGTCTTGCACTGCGATAACGTCGATTTTATTTGCCCGGCAGATACCGAGGCATGATTGGTAAGTGTTCCAGATATATGAAAATGGCTCTCTGCATGATACTGGCAGCGTTGTTACATTATCAGACAGGCGTTGTGGCCTAAGGCCCCTGGTTTTAGCACCCATAACGACGATAAACAGTCCGGCAAGATGTTCGCCGTAAGCGATGTGCCTTCTCCGGCTATCCCCGACGATGTTGTCACCGCCCATGGCCAATGTCGGATCTAAACTTATCATCAAGACATTCATATGGCTTTTTCCAGCTCTGTTTCCAGTTTAACCAGATTACTTCCCCAACTGAATTTTTCTGCTACTGCTGCCAGTGCATTCTCCACCAGTTGCTTCGACAATTGCCTGTCTTCAAATAGCCTGCCTATCTGGTTGGCAAAGCCTTCTTCATTATCTGGAGAGACCAAGAGGCCAGTTCTGCCATCGTCGATGGCTTCGTTCGTACCACGTATATTGGTTGCCACTACCGGAACCGAACAATTCATCGCTTCAATAACGGTATGGGGCAAACCTTCATAGATGGAATGGAGCATAAACACGTCAGACTCGCTCAGCAATTCAAGCGTTCTTTCATGTTCAATGCTACCGTAAAATCGTACAGACTGAGTAACCCCCAGATTTTCCGCTAACCGCTCCAGTTGCTTTCTTTCCGGGCCATCGCCAACAAGTGCAAGGCTGGTACCAGGGAATTCCTTGCAAATTTCTTTCAGCGTGGTAATAATGCCGTCTATTCTCTTATGCCTTACCATGCGACCAATCGATATGATTTGCTTACTGTTTCGCTGCTTATGTGAACTCACTGGCCTTTCCATGGCTTTGGCGTCAACCGAATTGTGCACCACGGCTATTCCGTCAGGCTTTACCCCGTAATGCTTTATCAGTATATCACGAAGGTAAAAAGACGGGACGATAATACGGCTCATGCTGCCGAGTATAAGCCTGAGCAGGGAAATCCGCAGTTTTAGTTTCAAGCTTTTTTGCGGTGAGCTTAAAAAATCATCCAGGTTTTTATCGGTCCGCCGGAGACTGTACTCTTTTTCCCATATCGAGTCGCCAACGAACTTGAGTACCAGTGGTTTTCTAACGAGCTTCCCGACCAGCAGCGAAGCTACCCCGACCACCACCGGGTCCTGCAGGTAAATCAAGTCCATACTTTTAACCGAAGATAATAATGTGAAAAAGAACTTTGTCTGCCTCAGGAACGTGCCGAGTATGGGATAACGGATTCTTACCGGAATGACTTCTAAATTTTCCACCTGTGGTCTTACGTCGGTAAACGCCACGATGCGTATTTTATGGCCTCTCCCCTGAAGACGCCGTGCCACCTCCACCGTGTAGGTAGCCGGTCCTCCTATTTCCGGAGGGAAAATCGGTGTGCTGAGCAATATTTTCATTTCTCTATTCGAGGTTTAAAGCGCCAGTGCTTAAAAATTCCAAAGTCGATAATTATGAAGATAGTCCCTGATATAAATTTTCCATCTGCTGCAATACTTTTTCCCAGATGAATTTTTGCTTTACCGTCTGAAAACCTTTTTCCGCAATCTTCCTTGCCAGACTACCATCTTCGATAACCCTTTTGAGGACTCCGGATAAGGCCTTCGTATCTTCAGGTGGCACTAGAATACCGTTTTCACCATGGTTAATAATATCGGTGATGCCGCCAACCGCTGTACCTATCGTTGGGATACGGCAGGCCATGCTCTCGATGAAAGAGATACCAAAACCTTCATTCACCGAAGGACGACAAAAAACGTCAGCGATAGCCAGATACTGCGGCAATTCCTGATGCGGCAAAGCACCCGGCAGAAAAACCCGGTTGTTCAGTTTCAATTCCTGAACCAGAGACTCAAGATGTTTCCTCTGCTCACCCTCGCCGATGATAATCAGTTTGACATTGCCCAAAGGTGCCAGCGCTTTTATCAGATAATCCAGGCCGTTTTTCGGGGTCAGCCTTGAAGTGCTGACCACGATTTTATCCTTGAGGCCATAGCCTAGTTTCTTCCGGAGCTGATATTTGTCACCGGGGCGAAATATTGCGGTATCCACGCCATTGGGAACAACGTTCACCTCCCTGGCGCCCAATTTCTTGGCCGCTTTCGCGATATGGGTACTGACGCAGTGCACCAGGTCCGCTTTTTTCAAAGACCAGCGGATGAAAGGTGTTTCCGCCATTCTGATGAACCAGCCCGATTCCTTGTATTCCCCGATGTCTCCACCCTGAAGGGTTATAAGCAGCTTTTTCTTCCTCTTGCTCAACGCGCCGCAGACCATCGCCGGAAATATGTGACTGTGAATAATATCATAATCATTTTGCTGGTCTAATTTCAGGCTTCTGGCATACAGGCGCAATGTCCCGGCGATAATACCGGCATATTTAACATCCGGTACCCGGACCCGGTATACGTTTACGCCATTGATAACATCTGTCTCTTGCTGCCAGTTATCGTATTCGATGCTCGGCTTGTTCAGCAGTCCAGTGACGATATCAACCTTATGGCCCCTGGATATCATATGTTCGGCCAGGTGCTGGGTGAATATCTCGGCGCCACCTATCCAGGGAAAGTATGCCCACTGCTGCATGAGGATTTTCACGCCTTCTCTCCAAGCCAGTTCTCAGTGCCGGCAAGATGGTATTCAATCCCGGCCCGGGCAAAATCAAAACCGC
>CBFDCY010000149.1:0-2793 GCA_965603425.1 uncultured Dehalococcoidia bacterium
AGAATGCTGACGGTCAGCCTTTTGTATTGCTCTGAACGGGAGTCAGGCATGAGTTTATTTAGCGACGTTAAATTATGCGGCTTCAGCAGCAGGATCTTCTGGCTCTCCAGCCCGAAGATAGCGACTCTTCCCTGACCCTCATTCCCAGCCAGAAAGTCGTTTACTTTTTGCCAGACATCAGGCGGGTCGAACGGTAGTTTCTGTACCTGAAATAGTGAGGCCAGCCCGTTTAAAATTCCGTCCATCTTTTTCGCCGACAGGCCGCGAACCAGTCTGTGCGGCGGCAGGATAACCAAGCCGGGGTCCGCGAAATCAATGAGCTCCATCATCACGAAATCGAACCCCTCATCCCAGTGAGATTTCGCCAGGTTCCCGCGCTGTTCCCGCTGGTAAGCCAGGGCACTTTCATAGCGGTGGTGCCCATCGGCAATATAGAGGGGCTGATGGGCCAGATGCTGCCGTAATTGAGCCAGCGTCTCCGCTTCACTGATGGTCCATAGGACATGTTTTTCACCGCTATCGGTATTGAAATGAATTACCGGTTCGTCCTTCTCCTTGACTGTCAGCGCTGAAGTAATTCTCTTATTACGGTCTTCAAAGAGGGCCATAATGGAACTGGTATCAGCCTGGAGCGTGCGCAATAAATTAAGCCGGTCACTTTTGGGATTGGCCAGCGTACCTTCGTGAGGGCGTATCACCCGACTTTCCCATTCTTCCAGCCTGACCAGCGTGATAATCCCCCTTCTCCGGTATTCCCTCCCCTGATACTGAAAATGGTGGTCGTGCAGGTAAACGGCTGGAGTTTCCTCAGCAGTGAGAACCCCCTGTGTAAGCCACCGGGTCAACGTAGCTGCGGCCCGGGTGTACTTATTATCCGAAGCGGTATCCTGAGGCAGCTCCCGCGTATGCTCAAGCTGAATGAAATTGTTCTCGCTGCGCTCGTAGAGTTCCGACTGCATATGCGGAGGTATGATATCGTAAGGCGGGCAGATTACCTGTGCCAGGTCGCTTATTATCGCCTGATTATAACGAACGCCACGAAAAGGATGAACATCAACCATTAATGGAATTCCTGCCTTGCTGGTGCTGATAACATGAAGGGGTAATCATATATATTCTAGCGCATCCGGCACTCGTATAACAAGCCTTTTCCCTTGAGCAGAACCGCGTATAATGGTAAAATTCATGGTCGGCGTCAGTGAAGTCTGGCGCTTTTCACTATCATGATTGATACTGGAGCGCACTGTGATTATTAAATTGCTGGCCGTCGGGCCACTGGCATCAAATTGCTACATTGTCGGTGATGAGGCCACCAGAGAAGGAATTATCATTGACCCGGCGGATGAAGCGGAGAGCATCCTGCAGAGCGTTGCCGAACTTGGCTTAACCATAAAACTCATTGTCCTCACCCACGGGCATTGCGACCATATCGCCGGGCTGAAAGAAGTGAAGGAGGCCACCGGGGCAGAAATCGCCGTCCACAGCGGTGATGCCGAATATCATGGGCAACAGGCTCTGGCGATGGCTCTCGCCTTCGGTCTCTATTGCCCGACTCCCCCGCCCCCGGACAGGCTGCTCAAGAATGGCGACAGCATAGACATCGGCGACCTGCATTTCGAGGTGATTCACACGCCGGGGCATACGCCCGGCGGCATCTGCCTGCTCGGAAACGGCGTCCTTTTCAGCGGCGACACCCTTTTCAATTACGGCATCGGTCGCTACGACCTGCCCGGCGGGGATTATGCGCAGCTTATGAATAGCCTTCAGGTAAGCCTGATGGCTCTGCCTGACGAGACCGTCGTGTATCCGGGGCACGGTTCCAAGACTACCATCGGCGCGGAAAGACGGAGCAATCCTTTTCTGCAGGGTTAAAAATAAGGCGGAGGCTGTGCCTCCGCCCTTTTATCTTTTTCAGAAAGCCAGAAATTTTATTAACTCTTTACAGCGCTATCAGCATTACAAAAACCGGCCCGAAGATGACTGCTACTTTACCAACCAGCTTGATGAGTATATTCAGAGATGGCCCGGCCGTGTCCTTGAACGGGTCGCCCACTGTATCGCCGATAACGGCTGCTTTATGTGCTTCGCTGCCTTTGCCGCCGTAGTTCCCGGCCTCAATGAATTTCTTCGCGTTGTCCCAGGCACCGCCAGCATTGGCCATCATCACCGCCATCAGGAAACCGGTGAGCAGCGACCCGACCAGCAGGCCCGCCACCGCTTCCGGACCTAAAGTAAAGCCCAGAATAAGCGGCACGGCCAGCACCAGGATGCCAGGCAGCATCATTGATTTTAAAGCTCTCTTGGTGGCGATATCCACGCAGGCTACGTAATCGGGCTTGGCCGTCCCTTCCATCAGCCCCTTTATCTCCCGGAACTGCCTCCTTACCTCATTGACGATAGCAAAACTGCCAGACCCCACGCCACGCATTGCCAGAGCGCAGAAGACAAAGGTGAGCATACCGCCAATCAGCACTCCGGTGATAACCGCCACATTGGTCAGACTGGCCACTTCAATTTTGGCAACCGCAAAGTAGGTAGCCAGCCAGGCCAGGGAGGCCAGAGCCGCCGAGGCAATAGCAAATCCTTTACCCAGCGCCGCCGTGGTATTGCCCACCGAGTCGAGAGCTTCACAGCGCTCTCTCACTTCCTTGCCCAGACCGGCCATCTGGGCAATGCCGGCCGAATTATCGGCAATCGGCCCGTAGCAGTCCATTGCCAGCAGCATCCCCAGATTGACGAGCATGCCCATAGCAGCGATGGCGATGCCGAGCAGACCGCCGAAAACGTAGGCCA
>CBFDCY010000150.1:0-2776 GCA_965603425.1 uncultured Dehalococcoidia bacterium
GCAATGGCCGCGGCCTGGGTTTAAATATTAAATACAGTGAGGAAAGTGGGGAATTGCTCGGTACGGGAGGAGCTCTGAAACAGGCACAGGATATGCTGGGAGGATACTTCCTGGTACTTAACGGTGACACCTTCCTGCCGATTGATTACCGCGAAGTGGAAAAAGAGTATTTGCGCCTTGGGCGGAAAGCCCTTATGGTAGTCTATAATAATGAAGTGAGCACCGGCGTTAAAAACAACATTGCTCTTGACAGTAACCGGATGGTGGTAAGATATGATAAGAAAAGTGATGCGCCGGATTTAGGATACGTGGAAGCGGGCGCCATAATTCTCCACAAGGAAGCGCTGGATTCTGTCCCGGAGGGAGTTAATATCTCTCTTGAAGACGGGATATATCGTCGGCTGATAGAGCAGAAAGAGTTGGCGGCTTATATCACCGGGCAACGGTTTTACGATATTGGCACTCCGGAGCAGCAACAGGTTTTCCAGGACTTTCTAGAAGAAGGAACGCGATGATTATCACTCGTACTCCATTCCGGATAAGTTTCGCTGGCGGCGGCACCGATTTGCGTGAATTCTACCAGAGCGAATCCGGGGCAGTAGTGAGCACGGCGATAAATAAATACATGTATATTATCGTCAACAAGCGTTTCACAGACGCCATAAGGGTCAGCTATTACGCTAAAACTGAGATAGTTGACCGTGTAGACGATATACACCATCCTCTGGTCAGGGAAGCTCTGAAACTGGTCGGGGTAAGCCGGGGTATAGAGATTACCTCGGTAGCTGACGTTCATGCCGGAGCTGGACTTGGCTCTTCCGGAAGCTTCACCGTTGGTTTGCTGAATGCTCTCTATGCCTACAAAGGTACCCTCAGGTCAGCGGAAGAACTCGCCAGGGACGCATGCCATATTGAAATCGACGTCCTGGGCGAACCTGCCGGCAAGCAGGACCAGTATATCGCCGCCTACGGCGGGTTCCGTTATTTTCAGTTCAATCCCGACGAAAGCGTCACCGCCGAGCCGGTTATCTGGTCAGCGGAACATAAAGATGAGCTGGCTCAAAACCTGCTGCTTCTGTACACCGGTGATATTCATGAGGCCAGCCGCATTTTACAGGAACAAAAAGAAAGAACACAGCAGACCGGTAAGATTGTCAACCTGAGAGAAATGCGCGATATGGCCGTTAGCTTGAAAGACCAGTTAAATAATAATGCCACGGCGGATATCTTTGGCGAAGTGTTGCACCACGGATGGCAGTTAAAGAAGGAGCTGGCCAGCGGCATAAGCAATGATAAGATTGACGAATGCTATGAGCGGGCATTGAGCGCCGGAGCGCTGGGCGGCAAGGTGCTCGGGGCCGGGGGAGGTGGTTTTCTGCTCCTGTACTGCCCGAAACCGAAGCAGTCGGTGGTCAGAAAGGCACTCAACGACCTGTCGGTTCTGGGATTCTCCTTCGAACCGGAAGGAAGTAAAATAATCTATGTTGTTTAATCCTTAGAAAAGGAGAAATTCGCCAGTGGCTAACCGTGCAGTATTTCTTGACCGGGACGGGACGATAGCCATAGACGTACCGTATTGCCGCCGTCCCGAGGATTTTAAATTATTCCCCAACACCGCGAAAACAATCAAACTGCTCAATGAGCATGGCTACAAGGTAATCGTAATTACCAATCAGTCCGGCGTTGCCCGCGGCTATTTCAATGAAGATACGCTCGACCGGATTCACCAGAAAATGGTGGGAGAATTAGTTGAAGAAGGCGCTCGTATTGATGGCGTCTACTACTGCCCCCACCACCCCGACGACAACTGCGAATGTCGCAAACCGAAGCCGAAAATGATTCTGCAGGCGGCGAAAGAGCACGCTATCGACCTCGAGCAGTCCTTTATGGTGGGAGACAAGCCGATGGATATTCAGGCTGGTCGAAATGCCGGCTGCCGTACCGTGTTGCTCCCGTCCACCACCGCTGAGAGCGAGCCGGTGTCTTCGCCTGATTACACCGCCCCCGACCTTTATGCGGCGGCACTATGGATTATCAATCAAAAATGAAAATACTGTTGGTGTCCGAACACTTTTACCCTTATGGTGGTGCCGAGTTATCGCTGTGGAAACTATGCGGCGCGCTCACTCGTAAAGGCCACCGGCTTCATGTTATTACTGCGCGCCATGACGGCGAACCCGGTTATGAGGAAAAAGAGGGAATTGAGATATTTCGGCCGTTTGCCACTGGAAACCTAGAACATCGATTTGCCTTCGCCTTAAGGCTGCAATCATATCTGAAAAGGTGGTTGCGGGAAAGAGATGTTGACATAATATATAATCTCAGCTACGTTCCAACGGTGCCGACAACCCGCATTGCCCGGAAATTCAGCATACCTTCAGTCACTTTGCTGGGCCATTTCTGCGGCCGGAAATGGTTCCAAATGGCCAGTCCGTTTCTGGCCCTGTTCAATATCATTTCGGAAATCCTTATCATCCGCCTGGCCAGGCACCATGCCCTGGTGGTGCAATGCCGGGATACGGCGGATAAGGTGTCCGCCCACACGAATGCGAACGTTGAGGTTATCTGCAATACGCTGCTCGATCCGGCGGGGATTAACCAGGCGAAAAAGGAAACGGGCGTTAAAAAGGTGCGTGAGGGTCTGGGTGTTGGGGATGGAGAACTGTTTCTCCTGCATGTCGGGGCGCTGATGCGAACTAAAAATGTCTATAACTTAATCAGGGCGTTATCCGGCTGGCAGCAGAAGTTCAAGCTGGTACTGGTTGGAGATGGTCCG
>CBFDCY010000151.1:0-2769 GCA_965603425.1 uncultured Dehalococcoidia bacterium
GTGGTTGAAAGCCTGAGATTGAATACGGTTGCCGAGCGCCTCTCTCAAATCCTCAGGCAGCCAGTCGCCATGGCCCCGGATTGTATTGGCGCTGACGTGGAGAATATGGCAGCCACGATGAAAGCCGGTGATGTTCTCATGCTGGAGAACTTACGCTTTCATAGGGAAGAGGAGGCAGGAAACGTGCCCTTTGCACAGGCCCTGGCCCGTCTGGGCGATATATTTGTCAATGATGCTTTTGGTGCGGCGCATCGGGCGCACGCCTCGGTGTCGGTCATCGTAGAGTACCTGCCGGCGGCAGCTGGCTTTTTAATGGAAAAAGAGGTGGCAAATCTGGGCAAGATACTGGAAAACCCGGCGCGGCCATTCGCGGCTCTGCTCGGCGGAGCCAAAATAAGCGATAAGGTAAGCATGCTGGCAAATATAATGGATAAAGTGGACTATGTCATGGTAGGGGGTGGCATGGCGGCGACTTTTCTGAAGGCAGAATCATATGAAGTGGGGCAGTCTCTAGTCGAAACGGATATGCTGGACACTGCCAGCCGCTTAACGGAACTGGCACGAAGGAAGAAAGTCAACCTACTGCTGCCGGTGGACTTTATGGTTGCCGATGAGGTAAGCAAAGGGGCGAAAACAGAAATTGTCCCGGCGGCAAAGATACCTGGCGAAAAACGAATTGTGGACATTGGGTCGCAGACAATAGACAACTTCAGTCGAGAGTTGCGGAAATGCAAAACGATTTTCTGGAACGGTCCCATGGGGATATTCGAAATCCCCGAGTTTGCTGTTGGCACTAAGGAACTGGCGAAACTGCTGGCCGGACTTGAGGCGATAACGGTCATTGGCGGAGGCTCCACTGCCGAGGCAGTCAGCGATATGGGCCTGCCGGATAAAATGACCTTTGTTTCCACTGGAGGCGGGGCTTCTCTGGAGTTCCTGAGTGGAGATGAATTGCCTGGTGTGGCGGTGCTGCCGGACAAAAAATAGCCATTGCCGATTGAGGAGAAAATAATGCGTACATCATTAATTGCTGGCAACTGGAAGATGAATACCATAGTCCCTGAGGCTCTGGAACTGGTCAGGGCAATGAAAGAGGAACTGGAGAAAATTGCCAGCGTGGAGAAGGTAATCTGTCCACCTTTTATTTCGCTGGCGCCGATGAAAGAGCTGCTTGCCGGCAGCACTATCAAACTGGGTGCGCAGAACCTGTTCTTTGCCGAAAAAGGTGCCTATACCGGCGAAATTTCACCTCTGATGGTGGCCGACCTCTGTGAATATGTTATTATAGGACACTCGGAGCGGAGGCAGTATTTCCATGAGACCGGAGATATTGTCAACAAGAAAATCGTGGTGGCGTTGCAGGCAGGGGTCAAACCAATTATGTGTGTCGGCGAGAGCCTGGAAGAGAACGAAAGAGGAAATACCGAAAATGTGGTGGCTGAACAGGTGAGAGCCGCCCTGGCTGGAGTAGAATACCTCGGCGGTCTGGTCATTGCCTATGAACCAATCTGGGCTATTGGAACCGGGAAATCAGCCACCGGTGAGCAGGCAGGGGAGACGATTGCGATAATCCGTCAGAATATAGCCGATTTATATGGAGAGGGGACCGCTCAGGAAATACGCATACTATACGGTGGCAGTGTTAGCTCAGCCAACACCGGCGAGTTTATGCAGCAGCCTGAAATAGACGGGGCGCTGGTCGGTGGGGCGAGCCTTAAAGCCAGCGAATTTATAAGCATCGTCAGCCAGACATCTGAAGTAAACAACAGTAAATGAAGCCTTTAGCAGCGATAGTTGGCCCGACCGGCATTGGTAAAAGCCGACTGGCCATTCATCTAGCCAGAAAGTTCGGTGGCGAAATCGTCGGCGCCGATAGCCGTCAGGTTTACCGGCATATGGATATCGGCACCGCCAAGCCTGCCCCGGAGGACCGGACGCATATCCAACACCACCTGATTGACATTGTCGACCCGAATCATGATTTCAGCCTGGCGCAGTATCAGGCGATGGCCTTCGAAGCCATACGGGAAATTCACGGTCGGGATAAGTTACCTGTTTTGGTCGGCGGCAGCGGTCTGTATGTACGGGCGGTGCTGGAGGGATGGCAATTACCGGAAGCAAAGCCGAAACCTGAGTTGCGGTACGCCCTGGAGAAAAAGGCCATCGATTCAGGACATCAGGGCCTGTATGAAGAGTTGAAAAAGGTCGACCCGGCGGCAGCGCAAAAAATTGACTCTCGTAACATACGGCGCGTGATCAGGGCGCTAGAAGTGCACCACCAGACGGACACCGCTTTTTCTGAACTTCAGGATAAGAAAACCCAGCATTACCGCACTTTAATAGTCGGGCTTACCACCGAGCGTAAAGAACTGTACCGGCGAATAGATAAAAGAGTGGATGATATGATAGAGCGGGGGCTGGTTGGCGAGGTGGAAAAATTGATCAATATGGGGTATGATTTTAATCTACCGGCAATGTCCAGTATCGGCTACAAACAGATAGCCATGTTTCTCAGGGTCGAAGTAAGCCTGGAGGATGCGGTACAGCAAATTAAATACGAAACGCACCGGTTTGTCCGTCATCAGTACGCCTGGTTCCGCCTGAGTGATGCGCAAATTCACTGGTTTAATGTAGCTCAAATTCAGGAAGCGGAGATAGAAGCACTTGTATCCAGGTTTCTGGAAGGAAAGCCAGACCATAAAGAAGTACTTACGGTTAGTGAGTGAAGGCAGATGAAGTTCACCAAGCTACAGGGCACGGGAAATGATT
>CBFDCY010000152.1:0-2717 GCA_965603425.1 uncultured Dehalococcoidia bacterium
AACGTTTTTGATATGCACATCAGGTTTGTTGCCGCCGGCGACGAAGTTGATGCCCTCGGCCACGGAGTCGTCAGCCACAATCTTTATACCTTTCAGACCCATCGGCGAGGCGTAGCCGGCAGAGATGCCTGCAGCCTTTACCTCGTCCTCGGCGGCAAGGTGCAAGTCGATGCACTTCAACAGCCGCTGCAGCTTCACCTCATTGACGTCAATGTCGCCCCGTATCATGGCGAAGACCACCTGCCCATCAGCAACGTAGAACACCGCCTTCAGGGTGTGGTCCATGGGCACCTTGAGGAAATTGGATACGTCTTCAATGGTCTTCATGCCGGGCGTGGCCACTTCCTCTGTCGGCAGCGGCTTTTCCGGCTTTATCTCTTTTTTTACGCTGACCGCCTTCTCGGCATTGGCGGCATACTGGCAGCTATCACAGCAGATGACCCCGTCCTCGCCGTTTTCGGCGATGAGCATGAACTCGTGGGAGTCCTTGCCGCCGATGGCGCCGCTGTCCGCTTCAACGGACAGAGCGGGCAAGGCACAGCGTTCGTAGATATTCTTGTAGGCCTGCACCATTTTTTTATAGCTCACGTCCAGCCCGTCCTCACCGACGTCAAAGCTGTAGAGGTCTTTCATGATGAACTCGCGCACCCTTATCAGTCCGCCGCGGGGTCGCGGCTCGTCGCGGAACTTTTTTTGAATCTGGTAGAGCAGCCTGGGCAGGTCGCGGTAGCTCTGGACGTGATGGCTGACCATCTGGGTGAGCACTTCTTCATGGGTCGGCCCCAGTACCAGTGTGCGCTCACGGCGGTCGAGCAGGGTGAAAAGCCCCTTGCCGAAGGACTGGTCTCTCCCCGTCTGCTGCCAGAGCTCGACGGGCTGGAGCACGGGCATGGCCAGCTCCTGACCGCCGGCATTATCCATCTCCTCACGGATGATGTTCTCTATTTTTTTGAGCACCCGCCACCCCAGGGGCATGTATGAGTAGACCCCCGCCGCTATCTGCATTATCATCCCCGCCCTGAGCAAAAGCTGGTGGCTGGGTGTGTCCGCCTCCGACGGTATCTCCCGCTGTGTCTTGCCGAATAACTGTGATAGACGCATAAGCTAAAACTCCAGTCTAGCAGGATGTTGAAAAAGCCTTCTTCAGCTATTTCCCCCTTATCAAAGGGGGATTTCCAAGCTCAGAATCCCTCTTAATCTCCCTTTACGAAAGGGAGAAGGAACAACAGAACTCGTTTTTCATCAACCTGCTCGTTCTTATTCTATTTTACCCCCTCTTTGCTCATCCTCCCCTTCCTTTGGTAAAGGAAGGGGGCAGGGGGATAGATTTCCTCAAAGGGTTTCGCCCCTCTTAAACTCCCTGCTTTTAATCACTCCGCCCTTTTATATCTACACGAAACCAATAATTTGGCTAACTTGATTAAATATAGAAATAGATTTGGTCTAAAGCTAAAATTGTCTGTAGCGCTTTTATTTTTGTATACGTTTCAACCTTAGCTACTCCATGGCTTGAACTGTGACGCGATAAGTCAACTTTACCAGTTTCAAGATTAAAATTTGAAGAATGGAATAGGTAAGAATAATGAATAATCAGAACCAGATTTTATCTTACCTTTTTCAATGAGATATTTTAATAACTCTGATATCCCCACTTTTTTACTCTTTCCAGTTTCACTAAAATACTGAAGTCTAATAATTCCTTCAACTTGTGGTAAAAGGGTATTTATGCAGTTTATATAACCTCCTTTATCATCTTGCAGGAAAGCCTTAATTCCAGCTTGCAAGATTCCCCTCTTACTTTTAAATATTTGGTTTTTCCACCATTTATTTGTTATTTTTTCAATTCTCGCCCTATCAAAATTAGCAATAATTTTTTCAATTTTATTATCAAAATTGAACTTATTTGCATAAGCTTGACTTATAAGCTTATATTCATTACTTATAATTTCTATAAATGGAAACCATCCATCTTTCATCATTTCTTCAAATTGTGCTTGCGACTCTAAAAATTTATAGACATACTGGAACGACAAGTAGCGATACAAGCTTCCCAATGTTAATAGCATTTTGTCGATATCTAACCTTTTCGCGCGATCTAAGTCAAAGAATAACCCGAACTTCCAATCTGCTTTGAAGCAAAATATGACTTTGTCTGTTTCAACTATTTCAATATTCAGGAACTTTAATCTTCGTATATCTGCAATATCTTCATTAGTTATCTTTTCACCCTTTTCGATGTCGCGTTTAGCTACAAGCTCAACTGCGATTGGGAAATCATTGATATAAATATCAGCATTCAGTTTTTCATGTATAAGTATTAAAAGTTGGTAAACCGCGCTTGGTGAAATCCCAACTCTGCTGAAAAATATATTAGATATATGCTCAATGTATGTGTAGAAATCAGGTTGATCTGAAGTAATTGATGCCCTAGTTAGCACCGGTACCGTTTCTCCCCCTTTTGCATTTTCAGCCGCAAAACCAACTAAATCTTGAACGGAATCAAGATGAAAATGTATGCCCTTATTTGCTATGGTACTCATAATTTTGACCTATGGACTCTATCTTCTCATACCCCCTCCACTTCCCTCATCAGCGCCGTTATAAAGTCTTTTTCCGCCACCACCCCCACCTTTTTCCCCTTTTTAAAGATAACGCCTTTCCCCTTCCCGCAGGCGATGCCGACGTCGGCGTCTTTAGCCTCGCCGGGGCCGTTGACC
>CBFDCY010000153.1:0-2709 GCA_965603425.1 uncultured Dehalococcoidia bacterium
AATTAATCAAATTCACGCAAAACAACGCAATGTCTTTTATAACATATAATCATCAACTTTGCAAGCCATAAATGCTAATAATTCATTACACTGCATATTCACAATATAAATTCTTATTGCTTATGCTCAAAATAGTAATATTTTTAAACCAGTACTTAAGCACTAATCAAACGTATTGACAAACGGATTATCCCTGAATTATTATTCATGTAGTGGTATTCATATAAACGGTTTCCTAATATTGGATACATGACAACCAAGTAAAGTATAATACGTATAATTAAGGTTAAATATTTTCTTGCCAGGAAGGCTGTTAAAAAACAAATAATAAACCGTTAATCGAGGGAAGCCATGGTTAATAAATTTAAGACAGAGTTGACCAGAGTTTCGGCACAACTATACAGCCTTGTTCTTCGAAATGGCGATAGACATTGGCCGGCAAACGTGTTGAACATTTTGGAAACTAAATACCACCTCCGACCCAAAGAGCTCCTGCGCCTGTGGTATATCAGACGTCGAATGCTCTCCAATCAGGTACGCCAGGATTCTATACTTATTTATGATCGGGCAAAAGCCCATGACCAGAAGATATCAATAAGAAGATTTGGTGACCTTTACAAATATCCCGAATTATTGCTCTATAAAGGTTACATTGCCAGTAATGGCGAAGTGAAAATTGAAGAGATAAGTAAGAATTAACCGATTAGTCCTTGAGTTGCAGAGAGGGGGATGCCAGTGTCCCCCTTTTTTCATCGCCATCAGTTGACTCTTCCCCGTGGGTTTAGAATATCATTTCAAGCAACAGGGAGAAAACGTAACCCAATATGCCGCAAATGGGAAAGGTAAGTATCCAGGCGATTACGATATTGCCGGCAATTCCCCAGCGGACCGCGGAAAATCGTCGCGTGGACCCCACCCCCATCACCGAAGCGCTGACACAATGGGTGGTGCTGACCGGAATGCCTAAATGCGACGCGGTTTCAATCACCGATGCCGCGGCAAGATGGGCGGTGAACCCCTGAACCGGCCGCAGGTTCGTCATCCTCATACCAACTGTCTTGACGACCCGTCGACCACCCAGAGCGATGCCAGAACTTATCGCCGCCGCGGAAACAACGATTACCCACCACGTATCGGGATTCAATACGGACAGGCGGTCCCAGATACCGACATCGTTATAGTAAATCGCCAGGGCCATGGTGATTACACCGATGGGCATCTGGCCGTCGTTTTTGCCATGGCTGTAGGCCATAAAGAAAGTGCTCGCATACTGCATTCGACTGAAAACACGGCGCATTCGGTCGGGTCTGTTTTTCTGAAAAATCCAGTACAGGCCAAGCATGACAATAAAGCCACCGGCAAAGCCCAGCGAAGGAGCAATAACCACAGCGGATAGCACGCGCTGCATGACACTCCACACTACCGCGGCATTGCCCGCTACCGCCATCCCGGCCGCCGCCAGGCCGGCAATGAACCCATGGTGAATGCTGACGGGCAGGCCCAGCCATGTCGCGAACCACCCCCAGACTATTATGGAAATCAGTGCCGCAATAATCGTTTGATAGGAAATTACGTCCTGGATAATGATGCCCTTGCCAATCGTATGTGCCACTGCGGTGCCGGTAGCAGCGCCGGTAAAATTGGCAATTACAGCTATGACTAGTGCTCTCTGTGGGGAGAGGGCTCGGGTTCCAATGGCCGGAGCAATAGCATTGGCAGCATCGTTGAAACCGTTTACCACCCCAAAGCCAATGGCCAGGACAATAACTATGATTAGGAGCTGAAAAGAGGCATCAGGCATGCTTCAGGGCTACCCCTTCAAGGACATTAGCCACATCCTCGCATCTATCGGTCGCGCTCTCCAGGTGTTCCAGAATTTCGCGCCATTTTATTATGTCAGCAGTGTTGCTGCAGTTATCAAAGAGCTCAGCCATTGCGTTTCGAAAGACTTTATCGGCCGCGTTTTCAAGTCGGTTAATCTCTATGCAGTGCTCCAGAATCTGTTTCAGTTTGGGCTGATTGCGCAATTGTTTTAAGGCTACTGCCACTTCTTTGGCCGCGGTTACTATAATACCAGCCAGCTCTTTGGCTCCTTCTTTGGGAGTATCTATTTTGTAAATAAGCATCGCCACTGCTGCGGCATGTATCAGGTCCACAATATCGTCAAGAGAATGGGCCAGGAGCGCCATATCCTCCTGGTCAAACGGCGTGACAAAAGTACGATGCAAAAGCGCGATAATATTGTGCGTGGCATTGTCACCTATATGCTCATATTCGTCTATCTGCTCAACCTTTTGCTCAATATTTTCCCAGTTATCTACCATGTCCTTCATCGCCTCAGCGGTCTTGACCATGTTTTCCGCACTTGCCTCATAAAGCTCAAAAAATATTTTACCCCTGGGCATGAATGAAAATTTAACCAATATACCTGCTCCTGCATTGAATATTACGGAAATAAAAAAAGCTCTTACCGAGCTTTAATCGGGAGGCACTGGAAGTCATCAAACAAAGGTCGAGATGTATTTCTCTCATGGCCTGTTCAGCAATATGTTATCCAAACCATACCATTGCTGTCAAGTGGAAAATTATGCGAATACGAACGGAATTAACCGCTACTGAAAATAATCGGCCTTTATTTTCATCTCTGAAAATCTCTTCTCAATAAAATGCTTGAAATAATTATCCTTCCTCCAGTTAATGTATACAATA
>CBFDCY010000154.1:0-2678 GCA_965603425.1 uncultured Dehalococcoidia bacterium
CGCGCCGCCTTTCGGAGTACCCGCACCGATGGTCTGTTGGCTTTAATCTCTTCAATTTCAACCGGCATGCTGCACCTCAAGTGGCACATTGGGAATCACATCAAGCGACAGGTCATCTGTCTGACCCCGCATCAATCTGGCATGGCCAGCCGCAGCAATCATGGCCGCATTATCCGTGCACATTGAGAGGGCGGGGAAATACACCTCGATTCCCTCCCTGTTGCAGGTGTCCGCAAACACCTCTCTTAACCGTCGATTAGCCGATACGCCGCCGGTAACACCGATAGCGGATACCTCGTACTGCCTAGCGGCCCGCAATGTCTTTGCCACCAGAACATCTACGACAGCTTCCTGAAAGCTGGCGGCAATGTTCTCCAGAGGCAGCGTTTCGCCGCTGGCAAGCTGGCCTTTAAAAGCATTGATGATGGACGTTTTCAGGCCACTGAAGCTGAAATAGAACGCTTTCGCCTTCAACAACGGCCGCGGGAAAGCAAAGGCTTTCCTGTCGCCCTGAGCAGCCAGACGGTCGATAACAGGCCCGCCGGGAAAACCGAGGTCGAGAAACTTGGCAATCTTGTCAAAAGCTTCGCCGGCGGCATCATCAACAGTGCCGCCAAGCAGTTCATACTGGCAGTAGTCCCGAACGTAAACCAGCATGGTATGGCCGCCGGACACCGTCAAGCAGACATGAGGCAGCGGTATTTCAGGGTTGCTCAGCAGGTTGGCAAAGATATGCCCCTCGATGTGGTGCACCCCGACCAGCGGCACCTGCAACGCGTAGCTGAGCGTTTTTGCCGCCGCCGCCCCGACCAGCAGAGAGCCGACCAGCCCCTGCTTTGCCGTTACCGCCACCGCCTCCACATCGCGCAGGCTTTTATCTCCGGTATCAAGCGCCTCATTGATAACGTAACCGATGAGCTCGGTATGCCGCCGCGCGGCAATCTCGGGGACAATGCCGCCGTATTTGCGGTGCAGTTCCAGCTGATTGGCGATGATATTGGACAGCACGGTTCTGCCGTCAGCCACCAACGCCGCCGATGTTTCGTCGCAGGAAGTCTCAATGCCCAGTACCAGCATCTCAGTTACCCCTGCTGTGTCGCCTGGGCACGTTTTGAATACTTGTTCACAAAAGCCCTCGCCGTCGATTCTTTCAGATATAAAGGCGCCAGCGCCAGCGTATCATCAGGTTCTCCACTTTCGAGACGGGCTGCCGCCAGCAATGCCACCGTTGCCCCACCGGCCCTGCTTTCCCGTGCGGCAACGGTATTCGATTCAAGCAACTGACCTATCACGCTCTGGTACTTTGGCACATCAGTGGCTACCAGCACCACGGGCTCGGCAATCATCTCGGCCAGGCCGGGAAGATCGCCGACATAGTAATCACCTGCCTGATGAACCGCGTTATTACCGCTGCGATAGAATGCTGCATATATTGTTCCCCCGGCACCGGCATCAATAATCGGGCAGATGAGGGAATGGCAATCACGGGCCTGATAGGCAAGCACTTCCAGAGTGGGGATACCCTTAACCGGTTTGCCGGTGCTGTAGGCCAGCATCTTGCCCACCGTAACCCCGATTCTTATGCCCGTCCAGGAACCCGGCCCGAGACCGACCCCGAATCCTTCGATATCCCCAAGGCCAAGTCCGGCGTCCTTGAGCACATTGTCTATGTTAAGCATGATTTTAGCCAGCGACTCGTTTCTGGTCTCGAAAGCAAAGTCGGCCAGAACCCGCTCACCGTCGGCCACACCGATGGCATTGGCATAACCCGAGGTATCAATACCGAGCACCAACATCAGCTATTCAGCCCCCTGATAAGAGCGCTCGACCTCTCCCCGGAAACGGCAAGTTCCAGCCTGCGTCTCTGCGATGATAGCACTTCAAACTTCACCTGTAGATAGTCCTCTGGCAGAAGAGCCAGCACTTTTTCCGCCCACTCCAGCACAATGACGCCTGCTTCCGCCCTGGCCAGGTAATCGAGCATTCCGATTTCAAACACGCTTTCAATATCGTCGATACGATACAGGTCGACATGATATACGGGAAGCCTCCCTCTGTACTCATTGACAAAGGCAAAGGTGGGGCTGTTGACCTCATTTTCCGGAACGCCCAGGCCGGCACACAGGCCCCGGGTGAAAAGCGTCTTGCCGCAACCAAGCTCACCAACCAAAGCGATAACACTGCCCGCGATTATTCTTTCACCCAGTCGCCTGCCAAAACGGAGGGTGGCTGCCGGACTGCCGCTGAGAAAAACGTGCGTTAATTCAGTAGACTTTGAGGCTGACATTCTATGACAGTAACCTGTTATTCCCCCTTGACGGTAGTATATCATAATGATATTTATTCGTCAGGGCGCGCCAGCCATTCATCAGGCAAAGATAATCTTCGATTGAACATTAGCTGCGCGAACTGCGAGTAACGGCTGTATTTCCCACCCGTTTCCTGTTGTGTCAAATGATATATCTATGCTAGGATTACTCTGATATAAAGGCCTGATGGAAGCCTGTCCGTCGATTTAAGCATCGACGTCTGGCCTTTTTAAATGAAGGAGGAATCAGTGCCATGAAAAAAATCATCAATGACCCCTATCAGGTAGTAGAAGAGACCCTGGGCGGTATACTGAAAGCCTATCCCTATCACCTGCGCGTGTCGAAGGATAGCCCGCGGGCCCTGGTTCG
>CBFDCY010000155.1:0-2666 GCA_965603425.1 uncultured Dehalococcoidia bacterium
TGGACGCGCCTGACCATTCAACGCCTCAGGGGCTGCGCGACCGTGCCCTGCTGGAGCTGCTTTATGCTGCCGGACTGCGGGTCAGTGAACTGGAAAGCCTCAATCTTGAGCAGCTGAATATGGAAACAAATGAAATTCGTGTCTGGGGCAAGGGTTCAAAGGAGAGGATGGTGCTCATTGGGGAGCCGGCAGCACATGCCCTGAACAATTACCTCGCTCATAGTCGCCCCGCCCTGCTGTCAAAGAAGAAAGCGAATGCCGTTTTCCTCAATCAATACGGTGGTCGACTGCCAGCACGGAGAATACAGAAAATCCTTGATAAATGCGCCCAAAAAGCCGGCCTTGAGAAAAAAGTTCATCCCCACATCCTCCGGCATACCTTTGCCACCCATCTTCTCGATGGCGGTGCCGACCTCAGAGTCGTTCAAGAGTTGCTCGGTCATGCCCAGCTGGCGACCACTCAGGTATATACCCACGTCAGTCAGAGCCAGGCACGGAAGGTATATCAGTCGGCCCATCCGATGGCCGGGAAAGGAGATGACGAAGTTGGGAATAGCTGACCGATTGCAGCGGCTGCGGCAGAGACTGACCGGACTTGAAATTGATGCCCTCTTTGTCTCCCAGCCGGATAACCGCCGGTACCTTTCCGGTTTTGACGGCTCTGCCGGGTACCTGCTCATCACGGAGAAAGACGCCGTAATTGTCACGGATTTTCGCTATATCGAGCAGGTCAAACGGCAGTCCCCGGACTATCGCCTGTTCCAGATAGCCGGTGATATGGCAGACTGGTTCTCCGAGCTGGTCGCTGACCTTCGAGGTCAAAAGCTCGGTTTCGAGTCCCATCACATATCGCTGACAATGTATCGCCAGATAGACAATATCACTCAGGAACTGGACTCCCCTGCCGAGTTTGTTTCTCTGGAAGGTGTGGTAGAATCACTGCGGGCGATTAAGGACGCGGGGGAAATTGAGTCTATCACCCGGGCGGCGGATATAAGCGACC
Source organism: uncultured Dehalococcoidia bacterium (assembly GCA_965603425.1). Classification (GTDB taxonomy): domain Bacteria; phylum Chloroflexota; class Dehalococcoidia; order Dehalococcoidales; family RBG-16-60-22; genus E44-bin89. The sequence continues at coordinate 1,004 of CBFDCY010000155.1, forward strand.
GGGCTTTTCAGCATATCGAGGAAGTTATAAAGACCGGTATGAGTGAGAAGGAGGTCGCCTGGGAGTTAGAGAAGTTTATGCGAGAGCACGGCAGTCAGGCTATGCCGTTTGACGTAATTGTTGCTTCCGGCCCCAATGCTGCCCTGCCTCACGCCAGACCTTCGGAAAGGGTTATCCAGAAAGGAGAGCCGGTGCTCATGGATTTCGGTGCCAGGGTGGATGGTTATGCCAGCGACCTGACCCGTACCATTTGTCTTGGCGAACCTGATGATAATTTTAAAAAGGTATATGATACTGTACTCGGAGCGCAGTTAGCAGCGCTGGAGTTAATCAAAGAAGGTATGGCCGGAGAGCAGGCGGATAACCTGGCCAGAACGGTCATTGCTGAAGCGGACTATGCTCAAGCTTTCGGGCATGCACTGGGTCATGGTGTTGGCCTGGCGGCACATGAAGCGCCGCGCCTCGGCCCAGGTTCAGGCGAGGAGTTGGTTTCCGGCATGGTATTTACCGTTGAGCCTGGAGTTTATCTCCCCGGCTGGGGCGGTGTCAGAATTGAGGACCTTGTTGTTCTGGAAAATGGAAACCTGAGAGTATTATCGAAAGCGAGGAAGACGTAACATGATAAGCGGCGGTGAACTGAGAAAAGGGATTATCATCGAACTCGACGGCGCGCTCTATCAGGTGGTGGAGTATAAGCACGTTAAAATGAAACGGACCGCACTGGCACGTGTTAAGCTGCGTGACCTGAATGCCGGCCATACTACCGAGCGCAGTTTCCAGTCCGATGACAAACTGGTGCGGGCACGCCTTGATTCGCGACAGATGCAGTACCTCTATAACGACGGTGATATTTACCACTTCATGGACGTGGAAAGCTTCGAGCAGATTGAAATCGATGGCAAAAGACTGGGAGATACCCTTAATTATTTGAAAGAGGGCTTTACCGTGGAGGTATCCAGCTACAAGGGCGAGATAGTCGATATCGAGTTGCCGGTAGCTGTTGAGCTTGAGGTCGCCGGCACCGACCCTGGCTTCAAGGGAGACACGGCTACGGGCGGCAACAAGCCGGCAACCCTGGAAACCGGGCTTATCGTTCAGGTCCCGCTCTTCGTCAACCAGGGTGATATTGTCAAGGTCGATACCCGCACCGGCGAATACCTGGAAAGGAGCAATTGAGTCAGTTGCTTAAAGCAGACCTTCATATCCACACTGAGTATTCAATGGACTGCGGTACGCCTCTGCATACAATTATTGAACGGTGCCAGGAACTGGGAATCAACTGTATAGCCATCGCCGACCACGGCACTGTTGAAGGGGCACTCGAAATGCAGCGTATCGCTCCTTTCAAGATAATCGTCGCCGAAGAAATCCTGACTCCATATGGCGAGATAATGGGCATGTTCCTCAAAGAGACGGTTCCCAGCGGCCTCTCGGTGGAGCAGACTATCGCCCGTATCAGGGCGCAGGACGGCATCGTGTGCATTCCCCATGCCTTTGATGTTTTACGACCGTCGGCTTTAAACCCGAAGGTTACTGAAGAAATTGCTCGGGAAATAGAAGTCATCGAGGTCTTCAATGCGAGGAGCTTGCTCCATCACAGTTCTGAGAAAGCGCTGGCTTTTGCCCGTAAATACGGCATCGCGCAAAGCGCCGGCAGCGATGC
>CBFDCY010000156.1:0-2649 GCA_965603425.1 uncultured Dehalococcoidia bacterium
GCGCTCCAGGACATAAGCGCCCACCTTTTCCGCGTTCTCCACCATTTTATCCCGGAAAATAATCTTCAGCGCGGCACTGGCGGCCGCAGCGCAGATGGGGTTGCCGTGCTGGGTAAAGCCGTGCCAGACCATAGTACCTTTCAACCCCTCGAAAACCCGGTCGCTGAGCAGGGTAGCACCAAAGGGAAGATAGCAGCCGTTAATCGCCTTGGCCACCGTCATTATATCCCAGCTTACCGGCCAGTGCTCCTGACCCCACAGCCTCCCGGTTCTCCCAAAAGCGGTCTGCACTTCGTCGCAGATCATGAACACGTCGTGGTCGTTGCATATCTGCCGCACGATGGGGAAATACTCGGGTGGCGGGGCCACATTGCCCGCCGCACCCATCACCGGCTCGGCGACATAGGCAGCGACGCTGTCCGCCCCCTCCGCCTTGATGACTTTTTCCACGTAGCGGGCACAGAGAATATCGCAGGAGGGGTATTTCAGATTGAAGGCACACCGGTTGCAGTAAAAGGTGGGAGCCTGAATGAAACCCGCAGCGAGCGGTGCATATCCGGTCCAGAACGCGCCGCTCCCGGCACGTGTCGCCGCCGCCGAGCCCATTCCAGCCCCGTGAAAGCCATCCTGCAGGCTGATGACTTTATACTTTGGCTTCCCGTGAACATGCCAGTACAGACGTGTCAGTTTGAATGATGTTTCCACCGCCTCCGTGCCGCCATTGGTGAAGAAGAAGTGGGCCATCCCCGACGGTACCACTCCGGCCAGCTCCGCCGCATACTCGATAATGGGCACGTTCGACTGTCTGGCCAGGAGGTGGGCAAACTGCAGTTTTCGCGCCTGCTCGCAGATAGCATCGATGATTTCCTTCTGCCCATGTCCCAATGTATTGCTCGTCTGCTGAGAGGCAGCATCATAGTAAGCCTTCCCCTCGGTATCCCAGCATTTTACCCCCTCCGCCCTCTCTATAATCGGCCATTCGTCCTCGCTGCCCACCACGGCAAAGCCGTGTACCAGGTGCTTCCGGTCTAGTGCCAGGAGCTCTTCAGTTCGCTTGCTTACCATCTCACCCTCCTCTTTTCTGATTTTGAAAAAGCCTTGATGTACCTGCCTTTATACAACAGGCCAGCGCTTTCACGCTGGCCCGATTGCATCCTTAAGCCCAATACTGCTGGATGGCGGTTACTCCACGAAACGCACCGTTACCGAACCGAGTCGGTCAAACAGGGCACGGTAGCTGCACGGTCCTTCCACGAAGAGCGCAGCGTGCAACGAACCGGAGATAATGAACTCGCCCTTGCCGATGCTCATGCCATAACCGGCCAGCTTGTTGGCCAGGCTGGCGACCGCCTGGGCCGGATTGCCCAGTACCGCCGCGCCAGCGCCGGTAGCCACCACCTCACCATCCTTGTCCAGCACCATGCCGATGAGCCGCAGGTCAATGCCGTCAATCGGTGTCAGCTGTCCGCCGAGCACCACCCCACAGGCCCCGGAATCATCGGAAATCCCGTCCGGCGCCTTCTTCCTTTGCTCTTTATAGCGGTTGCCCGCGATTTCAAAGGCAGGCAATACGCCAGCAGTCGCCGCCAGGACCTTGGCGACATCCACGCCCGGGCCTTTTAATTCTTCCTTGAGGACAAAGCAGATTTCAGCCTCAATCACCGGCTTCGCCAGTTTACTGAGCGAGACCGGCTCACCCTCGGGAACAACCATAGTATCGAAGATGTGCCCATAAATGGGTTCGTCAACGCCGAACATTATCTGATTGGCTTTGGCACAGAGTCCTATCTTGCGACCAACAATCTTCTCGCCGCTATTCAATCTCTCCTGAACCAGTTTCATCTGAATGTCATAGGCCTCATCAACGGTGACATCAGGAAACCGGTCGGTAAGATTTGTGATAGGTTTTTGCGCCTTCTGCGCCTCCAGAATTTCCTTGGCCATCTGCTCTTTCTGTTTTTCGTCTAAAGCCATCAATAACCTCCTTTTATTTAATAGGGCTGTTCTTAGACATGCTCACGAGCAGTTGATACGGCTATATTAATTCCCCGCAATCCCGATGTCAAGTCTGCGCCCTTTCGATTTCAGCCACTTCTGTTTCTGGCTGACCCGGACCTGCTCATCCGTTGGCTCGTAGCGCGACCAGAACTCCTCGCGCAAACGAGAAAAAGTGCCGTCCGTTATCGCTATCCGTATTTTCTCCATCAGGTCGTGTATGAAGTACAGGTTGTGTATCGTCGCCAGCCGGTATGCCAGCAGTTCTCCACTTTTAAAAAGGTGCTGCAGGTACGCCGCCGAAAAGGTACGACAGGTGTAGCATCCACAGCCAGCAACGATGGGCTGCTCCATACGGCTGAAAGCGGCGTTCCTGATGTTGCGACGCCCCTCCCAGGTGAAAAGGGCGCCGTTTCGGGCGACACGAGTGGGCAGGGCGCTGTCAAAGATATCAATGGCCCGCGCCACCCCCTCGATGATGTCCTCCGGAGAACCCACGCCCATCAGGTACCTCGGTTTTTCCCCGGGCAACCGCGCTGCCGTCTGTGCCACCGTTTCCAGGGTCAGTTTTTTCGGTTCGCCGACGCTCAGGCCGCCAAGTGCGTACCCGTCAAAATCAAGAGCGGTAAGAAATTCAACCGACCGCTGCCTCAA